>JAFOHJ010000194.1 GCA_017421885.1 Clostridia bacterium | reverse complement strand
TGAATACCCATTTCAAATGTAGTAGCACAGGTTCTGGGGATGCAGAGAATGGGACCAACGACCGCAATAGCTGTGGTAGCTACTATCTTTCCGGGAATTTTGCCGATTCTGTTTACCATCGACCATATAGTTCCATCCTTTCGGATCATTGCAAGTACTGTCATAATTGCCAGACCTGCGTCGGCAATAATGAAGCACATAAAGCCCGAAAACCACTGTTCACCTGCAACCATACCAAGGTAGGGCGGGAAAATCAGGTTGCCTGCGCCGAAAAACATGGCAAACATGGCAAAACCTATTACCATTATGTCGCCCAGAGTTGCTTTTTTTGCTCTAATCATAATGTACCTCCGACATTTTCACTAATATCACAATAACACATAAGTCGTCACCTTGGCAAACTGCACAATTTTTATCGCGATAGATTCTGCTGCAAAATTTTTTATTTTAAGTAGAAATTATCCTATCAGCCGTGTTATAATTTATATATCTTAACGATGCACTCATACACAATACAACTCGAGTCTATTTATTCGAAACTTTTGTGTTTATTATCTATTTATTCGAAACCCGGAGGTATATATCATGAAAGAGATCAGCCTACATGTTGGCAGCCGAATACGACTGTACCGAAAAGCTAAAAAACTCACGCTTCTGACTTTATCACAGAAGATACACAAAAGCAAGGCTACTCTCTCAAAATATGAGACCGGCGATATCACGATTGACATTGAAACTCTTTTTGATATCGCCGATGTTCTTGGTATCAAGGTCCAGCAGCTTCTCGACTACGAGCCTCAGGCCAAGCCCGGCGAGCTCATAAAACCTGCTTCCGGCGGCTTCTTCCCTCAGCGCCTTATTTATGTCTATTTTTATGATGGCCGCGTGGGCAAGGTAATCCGCAATCTTCTTGAGATCGACCATGAATCGGCCCGCCCCACTGCTACGTTCTATAATGATATTCCTTCTTTTGAACGCTTCGAAGAATGCCGAAGCCTCTATTTCGGAACGGTCGATTATTTTGATACCGTTACCAACTTCTCATTTGAAAACCAGAATAACCGCATCGAGCATGTCACTCTAACTGCTGTAAATCCTTTCGACCGCGGCGAATTGGTACTGGGTATGCTGTCAGGTATTTCAAGATACCCCATGCTCCCCATCTCCATCAAGTGTATCCTCTCTCCTACCCCTATTTCCGAAGATGATTCGCTTATGGAAAAACTGATCCTCTCCAAAAAGGATGTCAAGCTCATCAAGCAGCTGAACATGTTCGCTGTTGAGCAGATCGACTAAAATCACACCTTCAAACCAAACGGCCCTGCGGGGCCGTTTTCTTGTATATACGAAAAACCGCCGAAACGTTTTCCGTTTGCGGCGGTTTCAGTTGATTACTTCAATTATGTGTTGCGGAGAGACCCGTTTTAGTAGTTCTTGAAGATACCCGGAAATTACTCCTTGGTGACCAGCACGCCATAGCCGCCGTTCTTTTTCTTGTAAACTACCGAATACTTGTCGTTCTCTTCGCTGTTGAAGAAGACATAGATCTCGCGCTTCAGCTGATTCAGCTGCATAACAGCATCTTCAACTGTCATGACCTTAACTTCTGTCTCCTTAATATGTACCATGGCCAATCCAGCCTCTTCCACAGCTTCTACAGCAGACTGGGCAAAAGCCTCCTGTCCGCTCTTCTTGGAACGCTTGCTCTTGCCAGCGGGAACGAATGCACCAATGATGGCGAATACGACTGCAGGTACCAGCCAGAAGAAGCCATACTCTGCCAGAGGCAGTGTGTATACAAAGTCAAACTGGGATGCACCGAAGTCGGACAGAACACCCATCAGTGCCATGAAGAATGTGCCGGCTGCGGTGAACTTATTTACATAGTGATTCTTGATCTGATCGTCGAAGAAGGACAGTATGACCTGTGTAAGCAGAACGGGATAGATGATGTTCAGGATGGGCGAAGCCAGAGCGATGATCATGCTGATACCTACATTGGCAATGATAGCCGAGAATACGCAGGTAATGCCTACCAGTCTTGTGTAGGGGAACTTGCTGCCCAGCAGTTCGGCAAAGAAGTCGGCAGAAGCCGAGATCAGGCCAATAGCTGTTGTAAGGCATGCAAAGAATACGATGAGCGACAGAAGAATGACGCCTGCCTTGCCCAGCAGTGTCTTTGTGATAAGAACTACGAGAGCTGTCTGGTTCATGCCAATGCCAAGACCGAGCATAGATGTTGTCGCGCCGAGATATGTAAGGCCGCCGTATACGATGGAAAGACCTGCAATACATATGACCGAAGACATGGCGATGATCTTGAATCTGGACTTGGGTGTGTCATAGCCGTTACGTGTTGCATTACCGACAAGCATCAGTGTTACAGCCAGCGAAACAAGAACGTCCATCGTCTGATAGCCTGCAAGGATACCTTCCTTTGCAACGCTGTCTACCAGCTGATCGGGACTGATCTCACCGATGGGATTGATGATACCGATAACAACAAGTGCAACAAGAACGACCAGCAGCGCAGGTGTGAGATACTTACCGATGATATCAACAACTGCCGAAGGACGAATTGTCAGCAAATATACGATACCGAAGAAGATGATGGAGAATACCCAGGAGTTGAACTCAGGGAACAGAGGCATGATGCCCATTTCAAATGTTGTAGCACATGTTCTGGGAACGCAGAGCAGAGGACCAACTGTGAGGATAGCGACCGCCGAAAGGATCTTTGCAGGAACATCGCCGATACGGTCGACAACCGACCAAATACTGCCGTCCTTGCGGATCATTGCAAGTACTGTCAGAACAGCGAGGCCACCGTCGGCAATAATAAAGGAGAGGAAGCCGATAAACCACTGCTTACCTGCAACCATGCCAAGATAAGGGGGGAAGATCAGGTTGCCAGCACCAAAGAACATGGCAAACAGAGCGAAGCCGATGACAAATACATCGGAAAGAGAAATCTTTTTCTCATTCTGCATAAATAATATGCCTCCAAAAATATTTTTCGGATCATGCGCCTCTTTTCCCCATTTTTCAGCGAAAATACAGCGACACATTCCATTTTAACCTTAACACAAATTAACATTATTTGCAATCTTTAGATAAACAAAATATTACATAAAAAGACCGGGCTGTTATGCCCGGTCTTTTCTCATTTTGCATATTACAATAATTCTTTTCTATAAAAAACGTGCTAATTATTTAATCGTTTGCACGAAGCTGTTTGAATCCTCGGCCCAATACTTCGTTTACATCCGACAGCATTATGAATGCTGTGTCATCTATCTCGAGAACAAGCTTTTTAACTGCATTTGCCTCGTGAGGACGAATTACACACATGAGCACAAGCCTCTCCTCGCCTGTATACATGCCTTTGCCTTCGAGGGCAGTTACACCGTGGCCGATACGTTCCATCAGAGCATTGGCCACTTCCTGAGGCTTCTTTGTGACAATAATTGTCTTCTTCTGATGGTCGCTGCCATAAACCACCATATCGGTCATATTGCTAACAGCATACTGCATGATGATTCCGTACATCAGCAGCTCAAGGCTGCCGAGTCCAAATGCACTGAGCAGGAGAACACCGACATTTACTGTCATGCTGGTGGTTCCCATCTGAACCGAGAAATGCTTGTACATAAACTTGCCGATAACATCTACTCCACCCGATGTACCGCCGGTGCGGATGATAAGGCCATAACCTATACCTTTGAGGATGCCGCCAAAGATAGCCGCCAGCAGAATGTCGCCTTTAAACACAGGCAGGAAGCCTGCCATATCGGTTAGGATGGAGCTGAAGACTATCATGAACATGGTCTTACAGAAAAAGTCGCGACCCAATCCTTTGAAACCTGCAAGAAGCAGAGGAATGTTGAGCGCCATAGTTACAACACCTATAGGCAAATTCCACAGGTAGTTGGTCAGCAGAGCTATACCCGAAACACCACCCGAGGGTATCTGCATAGGCGCCGCAAAAGACTTGACTGAAATTACATAGAGTATCGAGCCTATTACAATAAGGCCATACTCTCCCAAAAGTGTCAGAAGACGTTTGCTTTTATTTTTATCCATCTCTTTTTCTCCATTAAAAATCAATATTTTCTGTCGAGCTGCTCGATAAGCGCCGCAATGGCTCCGCTGTTGTTATCCGGAAGAAGATTCTTCACCCTTTCAAGAACAACAGGCCGCGCATTGGCCGGTGCATAGGAGTTATCTCCTGCTGCAGCTAGCAGCTCGATATCGTTGGTTCCATCACCAACTGTATAGAAGTTTTCAGGCAGGACTCCCAGCATATCCCTCAACCATATCGCACTGTCACCCTTTGAAAAACCATCTGCCGTAATCTCATAAATATGAGGCAGCGAGAACTGCGCAAATACACCCTTGCCGAAGCTTCTTGTAACAAACTCCATGGCATCAAGCAGGACCTCGTGATCTTCCAGCAGATTGATTTTCATCCATCCGCCTTCCACCTCCGAAAGCTCTCGCCTTTTGAGCTCGAGTCCGACATTTTTATGATGACGCTCGGTGTACATGTTGTGATTGACTACATACTGAACTCCGGGAAAGCATATCTCAACGCCCACCATGGGAAAACGCCTTATAAGTTCTTCCACCATTTCAGCATATCCACCGCCCATTTGAGCCACACGCAATGTTTCGCCGCTTCGCAGGTCGGTTATCAACGCGCCGTTATCTACGATAGAAGGTGCACTGGTCCTGAGCCCGGGCAGAAAACCCTCGACTGACTTTCTTGCACGGCCTGTTGCTACTGAAAAGAATCCGCCATTATCTATAAAATAGTCAATTGCCTCAGCATCTGCCTGTGACACCTTTGCAGTCGAATCAAGCAGTGTCCCATCCATGTCAGTAAGGATAAATACGCCTTCGAACTTTTTACTCACTCGGATATCCTCCTAAGTTTTTCTTCAAAGTCTGTGAAATATCTGGGCAGAGGGCACTCGAAGCTCATTTTTTCACCCGTATCGGGATGGATGAACATGATTTTTCCGGCATGGAGGCACTGTCCCTCCAGCCCTGTCTTTTCTTTGCCCTTTCCATAAACCTCGTCGCCCGCCAGCGGATGGCCGATATGAGCCATATGTACCCTTATCTGATGTGTCCTGCCGGTTTCAAGGCTGCATCTGACATGGCTGTAGCCGATATATCTGGCTATGGTCTCATAATGTGTGACAGCATTTCGACCATCGGCAATCACAGCCATCTTTTTGCGGTCGCGCAGGCTACGGCCGATAGGTGCATCTATTGTGCCGCTATCGTCGCCCATTCTTCCAAGAACAATAGCATCATAAATACGCGAAAGGCTCTTATCCTTGAGCTGTGCCGACAGGCTGGCATGGGCCTTGTCGTTCTTTGCAATCATCAAAAGGCCGCTAGTATCTTTATCTATTCGGTGGACTATGCCGGGACGAAGTTCTCCGCCAATGCCCGAAAGGCTCTCGCCGCAATGAAACATGACGGCATTTACAATGGTCCCATCAGGATGGCCGGGTGCAGGATGCACCACCATACCCTTGGGCTTATTGATAACAAGGACACTGCTGTCCTCATATATAATATCAAGAGGAATATCCTGAGGTACCAGTTCAGTTACGGCAGGTTCGGGAACCTCTACCTCTACCCTGTCACCTTCCTTGAGCTTCTGATTCTTTTTGGCCTCTTTTCCATTTACACGGATGTTACCCGACTGGCAAAGCCCCTGAACACGATTGCGTGATATCTCCTCCATGCTGTCGGCAAGAAATGCATCAAGTCTTGTACCTGTCTCTTCGGAAGTGACTTCAAAAACTTCGATCTCGTTCATCATGCATCCTCCCCGGCAGTTTTTTCCGCCGCAGCCTTCTTTTCTCTGCGCTCTCTGAGATAATCGAACCAGATGATAAGAACAAACAGCGCACCGCCGATCGTGATGCAGATATCGGCAAAGTTAAATACCGGGAAATCGATAAGCTCGAAATTGAACATATCGATGACATATCCAAGGCGAAGACGATCGATGAAGTTGCCAATTGCGCCACCGGCCACAAATGTACCAGCCCAGTTGGCCAACCTTCCGCTGACGATACCGGTCTTATATATATAATAGAAGAGGAAGAAGGCCGCAAAGGTTATGATTATAAAAAAGGTCTGCTTGCCCTCCAGCATTGAAAAAGCCGCGCCCGAGTTCTCGACATAGGTGAGATGAAAAAAACCTTTTATAATATTGATATTGCCTATTGGAGCAAGCTCGGTCACTGCCCAATATTTGATGAGCTGATCAACAATTATCATAAGTGCTGCACTGATAAAATAAATCAAGAGGTTACCTCCGAAAATAAAGCTATTTATTCAAACGCCTTTTATTATAGCATTTTTGTCGCCAAATGTATAGGTGTTTTAGCCGAAATAAAAATCGGCGACTCCGAAACCAGAGCCGCCGATCTTATATTTTATTTCTTATCTGTATCCTTAGGTCCGCCGAAATACTTGCCCTCACGCTTTTTGCTGAAGAACTTATATGTATAATTACCTGCAAATACCAATCCGCCGATGATAGCGCCCCAGAAGATAATAAGCAGGCTGTCGCCCAGCAGCCATACGATCATGTCTTCTCCGGTATCCTTAATATCGGAAATGCTTCTACTGAAGCGCGCGGAAATACGTTCGCCCAGTGTGAGAGGCGCCGCCTGAAGTTTTTCGGGCTCAAAGACCTCGTCAATATAAAGGTCTACTCTGCTGTATTCGATCTCGCTGTCGAGGCGCCTTAATGTGCCGTCGATGCTCTCGATCTCATATCTTACTTCGGCAAGCTTCTGTTCAATAGTGATCATATCACTGATATTATCGGCGCCTGCCAGCAATTCCAGAAGACGCTCTTCCTGAACGCGAAGAGTCTTGATTCTAGCCTCGGAGTCGTAGTAATATTCGGTAACATCTTCAAGTCCCTGGCTGCTGTCGACTACAGTTGCAACCGAAGCAAGGCTTTCAACAAAGTTCTGAGCCTTACCTGCAGGAATGCGAAGGGTATATCGAGCCGAACGGGGATATACGCGGCCATAGTCAATGGCTCCACTGCCGCTCTGGCTGCTCGACTCTATGTATCCTCCCGAGCTTACAACAGCTTTTTCGATGCTGTCGATAGTATTGTCAAACTCGAGGGTCTGAAGGCTGGCATTATAATTAAAGATGAGCTTACGGTTGGTCTGAACTGATTCGTTCTGCCCCAGTTCAATTGAGCCTGTGTTTTCGATCGCATCCTCTGCCGGCTTTTCATATTCCACCGAGCTGTCGTAGCTCTCATTCTTGCTGTCCTGTTCTGCATATCCCATGCTATCGGCTCCTCCGCAGGCCGACAGCATCAGCAGCATTGAAAATGCCAGGAAAACACTTGTCCATTTTGATAATTTAACTCTTTTCATAATATGCCTCCTAATTTATTACAGAATTATTAAGTCCTTTATCTATTAGACAGCAGTTTTTTCTTTTTGTTCCACCTTTTCATAATTATTTTTTTGTTGTATACTTGTTTTAAATGAAAAAATAAAAAGAGGTGTTTTATCAATGTCTGTATTTGGCGCGTTCAGCGGCATCTTTACAATATTTCTGCTGTTTGCGACCGGCTTTCTGGCAACCAAACAGAAGGTGCTTACCCCCGAGCACTATACCTTCTGTTCAAAACTTCTCACCGGATACGCTATACCTGTTCTTCTGTTTGAAAATGCCACACGCAATATAACGATGGATTTTCTGCGTGAGATGGGCTTTCTGCTGCTCATCCCCTTCGCTATCCAGCTCGTATCCTTCGGTGCAGCCATCCTTATCGGCCGCGCAGCTAAGATCGAAGAAAAGCGCAGAGGTGTTTTCACCACCATGTTCAGTATGGCCAACACCATCATGGTCGGCCTGCCCGTATGCATCGAAATATTCGGGGATGTCTGCACTCCCTATGTAATGTCCTTCTACCTGGCCAACACTACATGTTTCTGGACTCTTGCGGTCCCCATGCTGGCAGCCGACGGCAGCGGACATGCCCCCTCCCTCGCAGAGCGCATCAAAAATACATTCTCCAAGCAGGTAAAGGGATT
>JAFOHJ010000193.1 GCA_017421885.1 Clostridia bacterium | reverse complement strand
GCTTGCCGTCATAGTTGGCAAATACAACGCCGCAGCCGATATTGATCCTCTCGCCGAGGTCGGCATCACCGATATAGGTTAGGTGGGCTATCTTCGTGCCATTGCCGATGTTGGCCTTTTTGAACTCGACAAAATCGCCTATTCTGACATTGTCGCCGATGTCACAGCCGGGGCGGACCCACGCGAAGGGACCGATGCTTGTTCCCGAACCGATGCGGCTTTCGAACACCTGAACATTGTTGAGCTTGGTGTTGTCACCTACATTGGCATTCTCAAGCAGGGAATTGGGGCCGATGGTGCAGCCCTTGCCGATAACCGTGCCTTTGTTGATCATGCATCCGGGGAGGATGACCGTTCCTTCACCGATAACTGCATCGGGTGCGATGAAGGTGGTGGCGGGCGACATGATCATAACACCGCTCTTGAGATGGCGCATATTGATCTTTTCGCGAAGAAGCTCCTGAGCCATGTATACGCTGTAGGTGTCGGTGACATATACTGCGTCGGCAGGAGGAGTTTCAATATGCTCGAAGCTGCTGTAGTCTTCGTGAGCAATGGCATCTCTGACTGCCTCAGCTTCGCCGAATACGGCGAGGACCTCGCCCTTTTTCATAAGGACGGCGGCCGGCTGCTCGGTCATATAAGAGAGTGTGTCGACCGAAATGGCAGGGCAGGGCATCATATATACAAGAATGCTGCCGAAGGCCGATTCGATAGACTTGCCCACCGATACTTCACCGTCGGAGATCTCCTTTACGGCCGAAGCGATATATTCGGATATCGGCTGGGACAAAATGGGATATTCAAGCCATTCCGACGGAGCGGAAGGCATGATGTATGTGTTGAAATGGCGCATAATATTGCCTCCTTAACAAAATAAGTATATCAGAACATAAGTGAAAAATCCACTTATATTTTATTCTTTGGCATTTGCAGGGGATATCTGCCCCTTCTTGCCATAACGGGGCCGATGATGATATAATACAACTATCGAAAAAAGATGAAAAAGGAGGTGCGGCTGTGGACGAAGAGATAGTCATCATAATGGAATATATGGACGCGATGAAGACGCTGTGCGCCGTTAACGACGGCGACTGTGCCCTGCTGTATGCCTATGCCGCCGCATCGGGAGGGAAGTGCCGTCTGACCGATGCAGCTCTGCACACGGGATTTGACGAAAAACGTATCGGACGTGCCAAGAGCCTTCTTATAATGTATAAGATATGCAAAACTGCCGGAGCTATGCCTTCTTTTGCCGAGACCGAGTATTCGCCGGCCGAGCTGCTGGCGGCTCAGAGGGGTGACCCCTCGTTCAGGGGCATCTGCGATTATCTCGAACAGGCGCTGGGACGCAGCATCCGCAAGAGTGAGATAGAGATTCTTTACGGAATATATGACAGGCTCAATATGCCTGCCGATGTCATCATGCTCATGATAAACTACTGCAAGTCAAAGGGCCGCCTTAGCGCCCGTGAACTGGAGCGCAGGGCATACGAGTGGCACGACAAGGGCATCGTCACCTATTCGGCGGCAGCCGAGCTGGCCGATATGATGGATAAAAAGTCGGTGGAGCGCCGCAGGATCATGAGTGTTTTCGGAATGGGCGACCGTAAGCCTTCGGAGACCGAAGAAAAATATATCGAAGCCTGGCTCGAGATGGGCATGGATGAAGATATGATACGAATGGCGTATGACCGAACCGTTCTCAGAACTGGTAAGCTTCACTGGAAGTATCTTCACAGGATCCTTGAGGAATGGTATCGTAAGGGACTTAAAAACCGACGTCAGGTCGAGCTGGCCGAGGGCGGAGCCGATGTGCCGGCCGTCGAGACGGCACCCCCCAGAACTCAGCCGCTTGAGAGCGTCGTTACCACCGTTACGAGAGCCTTTGAAAAGGCCGTGCGCGACAGAGAAGAAACTCAGGCTGCAAGGCTGGCTGAGCTCAGGGCAAAAAGCCCCGAGTTTGCTCAGATCGAGGTGGATCTTGGCCGCTTGACTATCCAGCGAGCGAGGGCAGGCCTTGGCGGAATGGTGGATATGGCAGAGCTGGACCGCAGGCATCAGGCGCTGCTTTCGCGCAGGCGCGAGGTGCTGGCGGCTATGGGCAAGGATGAAAGCTATATCCTGCTTCAGCCCAAGTGCTCCAAGTGCGGCGACAGAGGTTATATAGGCAATCAGATGTGCGAATGTCTGAAAAGGGCCTGCATTGAGGAAGAGCAGAGGCGAAAGAGGCTTTCGGCTGAATAATAATTTGATATTGTGGAACAAAATATTGTTCTTTTCAGTATAAACTTCAAAGGAGGTTATGGAAATGAATAAACACAAGTATCTAACATATCTGCAGTATGCTTTTCTTCTGCTGAATGCAGTATTATGGGCGTATATTTTGATTGATTACGCATCGAGCCCCGATGGCATCGCCGAATTGTTTCAGAATCGTTTTGTGACCGTTTTTGAACTTGCTGCTCTTGCCGTTGGATTTGGGCTGATGTTTTTTGACGGCGAGCTTAGCGTCGCAAGATTTTTGTGTTTTGCATTTGTGGCCTTTATGAGATTTTATACATTGGTTCACGGATGGCAG
>JAFOHJ010000024.1 GCA_017421885.1 Clostridia bacterium | reverse complement strand
GTTCGAGTCCCTGAAGGTGTACCAATGTGGCCCGTTGGTCAAGCGGTTAAGACGGCGGCCTCTCACGCCGCAAACATGGGTTCGATTCCCGTACGGGTCACCAGCAATTTCCTCTTGCGAAAGCCACCGAAAGGTGGTACAATTAAATAGTAGGTGTCGATTACGGCGAGGGTCCACCTGTTCCCATTTCGAACACAGAAGTTAAGCTCGCAGGTGCCGAAGATACTTGTCTGGCGACGGACCGGGAAAATAGGTTGATGCCTACATTTAAACAGAAGAACTACCTTTGGGTAGTTCTTTTTGTTTTATATTTCTGTTGAAATACAATATTGGTTATGACTAAGATAAAGTCATAATAATGCAAACAAAAAGAGAGGCTGATGCCTCTCTTTTTTACTTTTATGAGTTTTATTTTCCAAGTGCTGTTTTAGCTGCCTTAAGGCAGGCATCTATATCTTCCACAGTGTTGAAAGCTCCGATTGAGATTCGCAGCAGGCGTGAGTTGGTGATAACGATGCCCTGTGATTTCATGCTTTCAAAGAAAGAATCTTTATCGGGGAGATCGAAAGCGATGGATGCGCAGCTGTGAGTTTGACATCGGGGAGTTACAAGCTTTATTCCCAGGGCATCAAGACCGCTGTAGAGCATGTCATAAAGGGAGCGCACATGAGCCTCGATATTTTCTATACCGATCTCAAGAACTTTAGATATACCGGCATTCAGCATATAAATACCGGGAGCATCCAGCGAGCTGTTTTCTAGCTTGCGCGCCCACTCGGGGTCGGAACATATGAGATCCGACTTTGACTCGTTGACCTTCATTGCCATTCCGGCTGCGGTGTAGGTGGGCCACAGATGGGAAAGAAGATCCTTGTGGCACCAGAGGAAGGCGCTGCTTTCGCCGGCCAGCAGACCTTTGTAGCCACCTGCCGACACAGCGGAAATATTCCACTTTTTTGCCTCGAATACAGAGAAACCAAGGCTCTGAATGCCGTCGACTACAAGGTGGATGTTATTATCGCGGCAGAAGGCTCCGAGCGCCTCCAGATCGATCTTATATCCGTTGGAAGACTGAGCATGGCTGACGACGATCATCCTTGTATGCTCGTCACAGGCCTTTGTAAACAGCTCGGTGGGAAGATATTCGCCATCCTCAGCCGTTACCACGCGGCACTCGACTCCTTTAAGCTTCTGAGCATTGAGGCAGGGCATGATGACCGAGGGATGCTCGATATCATCGGTGACGATATTGTCGCCGGGGGCATAATCAAAGCCCATAACAACATGGCTGATGCCCTCGTTGGTGTTTCTTGTGAAACAGACCTCACGGGGATCGTCTGCACCGATAAGGCGGCAGATCATTTCACGGGTACGGTCGGCAAGGTCAAAAAATGTCTTGCGTCCGGGACCGCCGCGCTCGATGGCTGCGGCAGAAAGAGCCCAGTCGTCGAAATAGCGCATTGCGGCTTCTTTTGAGAAGGAGGTGCCGCCGCAGTCATAGGCGCAGTCGAGATACACACATTTCTCGCAGACAGGAACCTGCATGCGAAGTTCATTTACCCAGCTCATTATTCCACCTCCACGATAAGCTCGATCTCGACGGGAATATTCATAGGCAGGGAGTATACTCCTACGGCCGAACGGGCATGGCGGCCCTTTTCGCCGAATATCTCGACAAGAAGATCGGAAGCTCCGTTTATGACCGAAGGCTGATTATAGAATCCGTCGGCACAGGCGACCATGCCGAGCAGCTTGACGACCGATTTGATTCGATCGAGGTCACCGAGGTGATCCCTGAGGATGGCCAGCATATTGAGAAGGGAGATCTTGGCGGCTTCATAACCCTGCTCGGGTGTTACTTCGGCGCCGACTTTACCCTGAAAGAGGGCCTTGCCGCCAACGATCGGGCCCGAACCCGACAGATAGAGCAGGCTGCCCTGCTGCTTGACGGTGACATAGGAGCCGATGGGAGCCGGGACGGGAGGAAGCTCCAGTCCCAGCTCGCTCAGACGTTTTTCGGCGTTCATTTATTTTACCTCTTCAGCATAGCCCAGCTCGACAAGAAGCCTTGCGTAGGCATCAACTGCTTCGGGAGCATAGATGTTGAACTCGTATGCCAGCTCGCGTGCGGCCTCGAGGGTCGTGCGCTTGCCGTCCAGCAGATAATCGACTGCAATGCCTGCAGCATGGCCCAGCTTGCGGCCGTGTTTCGAAATATACTCATGCAGCTTGGCATCGGCCTCTTCGCCGAACATACCGACAAACTTGTCGATCATGATGGGAACGCTCTTCTTGGGGCGAACAACGAGGGTATATTTGTCGCGCTGTGTCTTTGTGGCAATGTTCTTTACGGGACGGGCGAGGGGATCAAAGCCAATG
>JAFOHJ010000192.1 GCA_017421885.1 Clostridia bacterium | reverse complement strand
GGTATCGGTATCGGGCTCTTCTATCTCAATAGAATATCCGCCCTTCTGCCCGTCATCGGTTTTTTCGGGAAGCTCGTCTGTTTTCTCCTGTTCTTCTCCGAGGGCAGTGAAGCGCTGCATTATGCGCTCAAGGATATATGTGCCGCCCATGACACCGATAACTACCGAAAGAACGACCACACTTATGACAAACATAAATCCGATCATGCAGCCTTTACGCGCATTGCCTTTACGCCTTCTTGCAGCCAGGATCTCGTCGTAGCTTTTAAATTGAAAATCATTGTAATATTGATTATTATCGTAACCTGGATCTCTGGCCACTGATGTCACCTCTGAAAAAATTATACAGGGATATTGAAATGGAACTCGGTCTTTCCGTCACTGCTCTTTGCAGAAACATCGCCGTCATGACGTCCGATTATGGTCTTGACTATATAAAGCCCCAGGCCGCTTCCATTCGGGTTGGCACCGCGGGATTTATCACTCTTATAGAATCGTTCGAAAATATGTTTCAGACTCTCAGGGTCTATCTCGCTGCCCGTGTTGAGGATATTGAAGTGCAGCCTGCCGCTTTTTACTTCGGCATAGATCTTTATCTCGCCGCCTTCATTGACGAACTTAAGAGCATTGTCGAACAGGTTATATACCACCTGAAACAGCGCATCGTGGTTTGCATTTACGCTGCAGGTGTCGGGAATATCGAGATCAAGATCAATCTTTTTATCATTGATCTTCTGTTCGAAACTGAAAGCGATTTTTATGACCATATCGCTGAAATCAAACGGAGCCTTAACCAGCTCCTCGCTCGATTCCATCTTAGACATGGTAAGCATGCCGTTGGCAAGGCGTGAAAGGCGCTTGATCTCGGACGAAACGATACTGAGATAATAATCCTGCTTCTCAGCCGGAATCGTGCCGTCGAGGATGCCGTCGACAAAACCGCCTATCGTGGTCATAGGAGTTCTCAGGTCATGAGATACGTTTGCAATAAGATCTCGGTGCATCATCTCGTTGTTCGAGATCGACTCGGCCATATTATTAAAGGACGAAGCCATATCATATATCTCATCGCGGTGAGGCGGAAGAGGAATACGTGCCGAATAGTCGCCGCGGGCAAACTGCCTTGCCGCTCCTGTTATCATCTTAATCGGCTTGACCGCAGCCCATGTGATGAAATAGGTGGCGATCAGAGTCATTACCAGAACACACACCGCCATCAGCACAAAGGTAGACACGATGTTTACAAAGAAAACCAGTGTGGTATCTGACGGAATGGCGGCAAAAACCAATATCTCGCTCTTGCTTCCGAATTTGGCAGTGGTGCCCGAAACAAAGTGTGTGCTTGACAGATAACCGCCCATATTCGACAGCTCATAGTAGCTGCCTTTTGTGAGAACATCATTGACAGCCTTCTGTGGAACAAAGCCGCCCTGTTGAGAATAACAGCCATCCTTAGTCGCCACAAGAAGCATCTCACCGTCAGAATCGGTGATAAATATGGTTCCGTCACAGTCGGCTGCAAGCTGGGTCATCGATGTGCGGTAAACTCGCGCCGCGCTGGGTATCATGATTGCCGACGATGTTTCTTCGAGATAGGATACCGTGCTCTCAGTTGCTCTTGTCATTGTGGTCGAAAGCATATTCATTTTTTCCTGCAGGGCAAAATCATTGATCTGATATGTAAATGTGCTTCCCAATGCTGTAAAGGAGACACAGATAAGCACAGCATAGAAAAAGAAGTTTCTAAAAAACAGACTTTTCACCGGTCTCTTCTCCCAAAAGACCGCCGCGCCTCAGAAAACATGAGGCGCAGGCGGAAATAATTATTTATCGCCGTCAGGTATTATCTCAAACTTATAGCCAACACCCCATACAGTTTTGATCTCCCATTTGGGCGAAACATCCTGAAGCTTTTCACGCAGACGCTTGATGTGGACATCTACCGTCCTTGTGTCGCCGAAATAATCGAATCCCCATACATCATCCAGCAGCTGAGCGCGTGTGAATACGCGATTGGGCGAGGATGCAAGAAAATAAAGAAGCTCAATCTCCTTGGGAGGGATCTCCATCTTCTCACCTTTAACTGTGATGGTGTAGGATTCTTTATCGATAACAAGATTGTCAAACTCGAGCTTGCGGGGCGACTCGTCATCGCCATAACGGCGAAGAACGGCGCGGATTCGTGCAATAAGCTCGCGTGTTTCAAAAGGCTTGGTAACATAGTCGTCGGCGCCCAAGTCAAGACCTGCGACCTTATCAAAGGTATCGCCCTTAGCGGTGAGCATGATAACTGGTACCTTAGAAACAGCACGTACCTCCTTGATGACCTGAGTTCCGTCCATAACGGGCATCATAAGGTCGAGCAGGATAAGGTCGGGATGGATACGTTTAAAGACACGAAGGCCCTCAAGTCCGTCCTGAGCAGTTTCTATCTTATAGCCTTCCTGTTCAAGGTAAAGCCTCAGAAGCTCACGGATGTTGCTGTCGTCTTCGATAATAAGGATCGTTTTCTGCATAACAATAACACCTCATTTCAAGTATGAAAAGCGGATAATCTCCGCACATGTTTCTTCTGATACCATTATAAATAAACTGCGTTGTTTTTGGATTAATATTCTGTAAATAATAGCATATTTTCACCTCTTAAGCAACATAAAAAGCCTGTTCTCCGTTTGAGAACAGGCACTTTATCATCGGTTGAGGTACCATACCGCAAAATTGAGCACGGCTGCAAAGACACACCAGGCAAGATACGGCAGCTGCAGCTTTCCTGCAAGGCGATCGGTCCTGTAGAACAGCCTTGCCATGATACCAACCAGAACTATCAGAAGCAGCAGCCACAGAAACGCACTCAGGCGCACCTCCATCACAAAAAACAGCAGCGTCCATATGAAGTTTGCTGTTATCTGCAAAGCATAGAAATTAAAGGCATCTCTCCTTATCGGATCTCCGCTGATCCACACCCTTGCCATGCCGATGCCCATTAATACGTACAAAATCGTCCATACTATCGGAAAGACGATCTCCGGCGGCTGAAAAAAAGGCTTTTCAAGGGCATTGAACCGGTCCATAGACAACTTTGTGAAGAATCCTCCGATCCCGCCCACCGAAACCGGGATCAGGATAAAAAGAATATAATAGCCGATATTTCTGTTTTTCATAAAAATCACCTTTCGGTATTATGCCACGGTCAATGCAGAATATACTGACGGTTTGACATTGAAGCCGCACCAAAGTATAATCAAAATATATGATAAACAGGCATAGGATCAAATGGAGGTATTTTTATGGATAACAGCATCATCGTAAGATTTACAGCCGACGACGGCGAAGAGTTCGAGCTTGAAGTAGTCCAGACCGTTGAATACGAAGACGAGTTCTATGCCATTATGCTGCCGGTAGATGATGGAGCCGAGGTCTTTATCATGCACGAAGAGGAAGACGGCACATATTCAACTATCGAAGATGAAGATATTCTTGAAGGCGTGTTTGCCCTGTTCGTCGAAACATACGGTGAGATGTATGGCATCGAAGGCTGACATATCTCTCCGCAAAGCTGTCTTTGAAGACTGGGAGGCCATGTACAAAAATGTTTGGTCAAAGCCAGAAACGGCAAAGTATATGCTTTGGAAGGTTACCGAAAGCTCTGATGAGGCCAAGATCCGCATAGAGAAAACCATTGCCTATCAGGAAAACAACTATGGCTGGCTGGTGTGCCTCGATGATATGCCTATCGGTTTTGCCGGTTTTAAAATGACCGACGAACACACTGCCGAAGATTCCGGCATTGCCATCGGCCTTGGCTATGCAGGTCACGGCTATGGCAGACAAGTGGTTCATCTGCTGCTTGACATGGCAAAAGAAGCCGGTGCCGATACATTTATTTATACTACACGGGCAGAAAACCTTGCCTCAGTGAGCCTAGCTGAAAAATGCGGATTCGCACTCACCGGAAGTGAGCAAAAGACCGACCCCCGCGACGATTCGGCATATGAAATGCTGATTTATACTAAAAACCTGCTGTAAGACAGCTTGAAATAGAGGTTTATATACTGTATAATTAAATATTGGCATAATAATAAAAAATATCATCCCGAAAGGAAATATACATATGAAACTTGGTATCGTCGGCCTGCCTAATGTAGGCAAGAGCACACTCTTCAATGCGCTGACCGACAGCGGCAACGCTCAGGCAGCCAACTATCCCTTCTGCACGATCGACCCCAATGTCGGCATCGTTCCTGTCCCCGATTCGAGACTGGACGACCTGGCAAAGATCTATAACCCTAAGAAGATCACTCCCGCTATCATCGAGTTCGTCGATATCGCCGGCCTCGTCAAGGGCGCATCTCAGGGCGAGGGCCTTGGCAACAAGTTCCTCTCGCACATCCGTCAGGTAGATGCCATCGTCCACGTTGTAAGATGCTTCAGCGACGACAACATCATCCATGTCGACGGCTCCATCAACCCTCTGCGCGACATAGAAACAATCAACCTCGAGCTTATCTTCTCCGATATCGAAATGCTCGAGCGCCGCATCGATAAGACCGAAAAGCTGGCCAAGGGCGACAAGAAGTATCTCGGCGAAGTCGCTCTGCTCAAGGACCTCAAGGCTCACCTCGAGCAGGGCCTGAGAGCATGCACATTCGAGTGCAGTCCCGAGGACAAGGAAATCATCGAAACAGTCGATCTCCTCACCGATAAGCCCGTTATCTATGCTGCCAACATGAGCGACGAACAGCTGGCAGGCGACTATGAGAACGACCCCGGTTATATGGCTGTAAGTAAGTTTGCTCTTGAGGAAGGCAGCGATGTCCTCCCCATCTGCGCAAGCATGGAAGCCGAGATGGCCGGCATGACACGCGAAGAGAAGACCGAGTTCCTCAGCGAGCTGGGCTTTGAGAAGTCGGGCCTCGACCGCCTGATCACCCTCTCCTATGAGCGCCTGGGCCTCATCTCCTATCTGACAGCAGGCGAGCCCGAGGTCAGAGCATGGACCATCACACGCGGCACAAAGGCTCCCGGAGCTGCCGGCAAGATCCACAGCGACTTTGAGCGAGGATTTATCCGTGCCGAGATCGTACATTTCGATCAGCTGATGGAGTGCGGCTCCTTTGCTCTGGCAAAGGAAAAGGGCCTCGTCCGCAGCGAAGGCAAGGAATACGTCATGAAGGACGGCGACGTCGTTCTTTTCAGATTCAACGTATAATCTTTTGCCGTCCGAAATGACGTTCGCCGTCGGTCAGAATGACGGCGCATGATTTGCAGGCGATTCACTCGCCGCAAATCTATCAAATCCGAGGGGTCCCCGCAAAATCAAAGATTTTGTGGGGCCATGCAAGGACGGCGACGTCGTTCTTTTCAGATTCAACGTATAATATTCAAACCTAAAAGCTCCCCTTCGGGGAGCTTTTATTGTTGCCCTACGTAACCCTGCGTGGTATAATTATCGGCGGATTATAAAAAGAGAGGAAAAAAGATATGTTATATCTCGTTCTTTCGATCGTCACCAGCGCTATGATCGCCCTCGTCATGCGTTTCAGCCAGGGACGCGTAAAGGGCCGCACCAGCATGCTGTCGGTCAATTACTTCATCTGTATGTTTCTTTCGGGCCTTGCTATGGGTTTCGGCAATGTCATGCCCAAAGCTGACGGCGCTGCCCTCACCCTTGGCCTCGGACTCATAAATGGTCTTTTCTTCTTCCTTGCTCTTATACTTAATCAGAAGGGTATGGAATCGAACGGCGTTGTTCTGTCGTCCATTTTCTCCAAGGTCGGCGGCCTTCTTATTCCCTTTGCTCTTTCGGTAACCTTCTTCGGTGAACAGCCGAGATTGGTTCAGCTGATCGGCTCGGCCATTGCCATAGCCGCCATCGTCATGATGAATTACGATAAGGGTCATGGAATCAAGGTCGGTTCGATGGGAATTCTTATTGCCCTTCTCTTTGCCGAAGGTGGAGCAAGCTCGGGTTCGAAGGTGTTCGGCGAGATCGGCAACCCCGATCTGTCATCCAACTTCCTTTTCTGGACCTTTGCAGCCGCGGTAGTCATCTGCACAACGGTTTCTCTGCGAAACAAAGAGAAGTTCGGAGTTAATGAACTGATCTTCGGTTCGCTGATCGGCATTCCCAACTTCCTCAGCTCGCGTTTTACCCTCAAAGCCGTTCAGTCGCTCCCCGCTATCATCGTTTATCCCACACGCGCAGTAGCCACGATCATGCTGATAACCATCGTAGGTGTGCTTTTCTTCAAGGAAAAGCTCCGTAAGACACAGTGGATCGCAATGGGTGCGATTCTTGTTTCGCTGGTTCTTCTTAATATCTGATATCTATCCCCGTACTGCCAAGTGCGGGGATTTTTCTGCCTTTAAGACATATAAGCTACAAGTTATTCTTTGACCTGTTCATACTTTAGCAGTATAATCAGGATGCAAAATAAATCATTAAGGAGCTGATCCTATGAATAAGCTGGAGTTTATATTCCCCGCTGCCAAAGGTGTGACTGAGATAACCCATGATATGGTCACAAAAGCCGGACTTTTCAGCTATGATATCCGAAATGATCTCTACTCCCTTATCATCCCCGAAGGCATCGAAGTCATCGGCGAAAATGCTTTTGCATTTTTAAATATATGTTCAATCACCCTTCCCAAAAGCCTTAAGGTCATCGGGGCGAAGGCATTTTCCTCCTGCTCAGCACTTAAATCAGTCGAGCTTCCCGAAGATCTGGAAGAGATCGGCGAAGGAGCTTTTCTTGACTGTTATGCCCTTGACAGCATTAACATCCCCCATAAAATAACCATCGTTCCTGAACGATGCTTTAACGGATGCCGTGATCTTATATCAGTAAAGTTTGAGGGTAAGATCGAGTTTATCGGCGACAGCGCATTCTCAGGCTGCCATATAAATAAGCTCAGGCTGCCGGAGGGACTTAAAACCATTGGAACAATGGCTTTTTCTTTTACTGAGTCAGAAGAGATACTTATTCCCGATAGCCTTGAAAGCATTGGTGAGGGAGCTTTTTCATACAGCAGCATCGCATCCATCTCCATACCCGAAAAGATAAGAACCATTGAAGACCTGACCTTTTACAGATGTGACCGTCTTAAAACAGTTACTCTTCCCGATGGTCTC
>JAFOHJ010000191.1 GCA_017421885.1 Clostridia bacterium | reverse complement strand
TCCTCATGTCCGATCTTAAGGTCGAAATGTTCGGGGATATATTCATAACTGACCTTCAAAAGATCGGGCCCACTCCAGCCTTCGTCTGCAAAAGCGATCAGAATATGCTGGAAAAGTTCAGTCAGGTTTTCTATATCGTCGTTGTCCGCATCAAGCTCGATAAGGAAATAAGTATCGTTGATAACGGCTTCTGCTTCGTAGAATGTCATGCCGAGCCCGTCGTTTGTAAGGCGGGTGATTATATATTCGGTACTGCCACATTTGGTAGGCTTAGCCTTCTTATCATCGATGATATAGCATCTCTCAATAGGGTTTTCCGACATTGTGATATGGATGCCTTCAGGCGAAAATAGGTCGACCTTGATGAGGTTTCCTTCAGGAGAGAAGAATGCGGAACCGGTGAGATCAAAAATGTTTTCTCCGTTGGGGAGAAGGGCAGCAAGTTCGTCCGGGCTCAATTCTTCGTAAAAACATCCCAGCGCATACTGCCGGTCGGCTGCAATGGCATAGTCGGCATCATTATAGATGAAGTTTACGTCAGCTGCCGGGGGATCAGACTGCTTGTTTTCGTTTATGTTCATGTCTGAGGGGAGTTTAATGTTATCACCGGTATGGATGCCATAGGGGAGTGCGTAATAAATTGCGGCTATAACAAGAACCGATGCAGCGGCTGCTGCAAGACGGATGAAATGAGGCTGTTTAATTTGTGTTTTGTCGGCTTCTTCGATGTATTCCGGGGCGATCAGAGTCATTTTATCAAGCAATGTATTTCCGTTCATAGGTCAAAGCCCTCCTTTTCAAGATGATCTTTCAGTTTGATGCGGAGTCTGTGAAGGACGGTTTTTACCTTGCTCTCGGAAATGCCAAGCCTTTTGGAGATATCGACAATATTGTCGAGGTAAAAGTAACGCCTGACGAATATGATGCGCTTTTCCTTCCCGACAGAAGCGAGAAAGCTGTTGAGTGCATCCTTGAGCAGGCTTTCGTTGAGACTGCTGTCGGCCGAAAGGGCCGATGGGATACAGTGCTCCATTTCGTCCGAAAGCTCAGCAATGAGTCCGCTGCGCTTAAGCTTTGCCGAGCTTCTTGCAATATTGAGGGCAAGATTCCGGGTGATCCTTGCAAGATAGGCATAGAAGTATCCGCGCGGCTCGGCGGGGGGAATGGCATTCCATGTTCGCATATAGGTGTCATTTTCACATTCTTCTGCCGATGAGTGATCACCGAGGATCTGAAAGGCCAGGCTGCGAAGGCGGCTGCCATACTTTTCGCCTGTCAGCTTTATTGCATCTTCGTCACGGGCTAGATACAGGTCGATAATTGAATTGTCGTCCATTCATCTTTCTCCTTTCATGTTTTGAAGGCCTTCACCTATATAAACACCAGCTATGGGGCTGACGTTACATTGCTTTTATAATAATTTCAGAAAAAAGGAGCAGGGAGTGTCAGCTCCTTGCTCCTTTTGGGTAGGTATAATGTTTTGGCTATTTCTTTCTGCCGAGAAGCAGAGGAAGAGAACCAAATAGCAGTCCAACCTCCGTCTGTAAAATCAGGTGCGGGCTTTCATGAAAAGATAATGGGGCATATATTTGTTCATATAGAACTTATCAAAGCTTTTGGATATATGCATCCCGTTTCGTTTAGCTACAGCCTGCGATGCAAAGTTGTCGTGCTTGATAATGCAGTAGATGGTTTTAAAGCCCTTCTCATTAAAGCCATACTCAATGCAGGCTCCGGCAGCTTCGGTCGCATAGCCGTTGTGCCAGTGCTTACGCTTGAACAGATAGCCTACTTCGGGAAGAAGTTCGCCATCGACCTCCTGCATTGTGAGGCCGCACTGGCCGAGGAACTCGCCGGTCTCCTTGTGGATTACAGCACAGAGAGAAATGCCGTCACGTCGCTGGCGAAGCATCATTCGGTCGAGCCAGTCCTGCGCTTCCTGATCGCTGAAAGCGTGTTCATAAGCAACCATAGCGATGGGATCCTGAAGGATCTCTTTAAGGTCATTCAAGTCATATTCTTCAAGCTGCCTGAGAATAAGGCGCTCGGTTTCCAAAACCTTTGTCATAGGTTATTCTCCTTTGGGAGTTTCGGTATCGAATACTTCCTTGGCCGATGCTGCGAGGCCGGCAAGACCCTGAAGTTCAGAGGGGATAATGATCTTGGTAGCCTTGCCGTTTGCGGCGGCTGCAAATGCTTCGAGAGCCTTGAGCTTGATAACATTGTCGCCGGGAGCCGCTTCGTTAAGCAGCTTGATCGAGTTGGCAAGAGCAGTCTGAACGGCCAGAAGGGCTTCAGCTTCGCCTTCGGCCTCCTTGATCTTCTGCTGGCGGATAGCTTCGGCACGAAGGATAACGGCTTCCTTTTCACCTTCGGCGATAAGGACCTGCGAGCGCTTTTCGCCTTCTGCCTTGAGGATAGATTCGCGGCGTTCGCGTTCAGCCTTCATCTGACGTTCCATGGCATCCTGGATCTCGCGGGGAGGAATGATATTCTTAAGCTCTACGCGGTTGATCTTGATGCCCCAGGGGTCGGTAGCCTCGTCGAGGATTGTGCGCATCTTTGTGTTGATGATGTCACGGGATGTAAGAGTCTGGTCAAGCTCGAGATCACCGATGATATTTCTCAGAGTAGTGGCTGTCAGGTTTTCAATAGCCGACATGGGCTGAACGACACCGTAGGTGAAGAGCTTGGGGTCGGTTACCTGGAAATAGATAACTGTATCGATCTGCATTGTAACGTTATCCTTGGTGATAACGGGCTGGGGAGGAAAGTCGGAAACACGTTCTTTAAGTGTTACCTTGTTGGCGACTCTCTCGATAAAGGGGATCTTAAAATGAAGGCCGGTTTCCCATGTGCCCTGATATGCGCCAAGACGTTCGATTATATAAGCGCTGGCCTGAGGAACAATGATGATGTTGCTGGCCAAAAAGGCGATGAGCATGATGAGAAAAACGATCAATACAACGATAGGACCGATGCTGGAAAGAGATAACATAGCAAATGTCATAATACTGCCTCCTTAACTGTTTCTACAATGAGTTTAACACCTTCGATTCGGCATACCTTGATATGCGTACCATTGGGAATGATACTGCCGTTAGCCGAGCGGGCCGTCCATACCTGTCCGTTTGCCTTTACCTGTCCCGAAGGCATGTCATTATCAATAGTCTCGATGACTGTGCCAATGCTTCCGATAACACGGTCGGCATTGGTGGCGGTGTGCCTGATATTGATGTGTTTAATAGCCACCGGCCTGACCAGAATCAGGCATATTCCCGACACTACAGAAAAGACGATAAGCTGCATGATCCATCCGATACCGGTGAACGACAGGAAGAAAGAACAAAGCGCTCCGGCTGCAAACCATATGCAGTTGAGATCCATGGTCATTGATTCGACAGCTGCAAGAGCAACGACTATGCCGAGCCATATAAGGTATTCGGGGATACCAAACATAACAAAAAACCTCCTTTCGCTATATTAAGTGGTATTTGTTATTTATACTGCATTTTGGCGAAAAAGTTCCGCTTTTGGCATATGATTTTATAAAATATGTCCCAGCAGGCAATCGCCGTCGGTCGATTCGACCCTGACCGTCCTGATCTTGCCCGACAGGCGCGAACCTTCGGCCTTGACAAGGCAGTACTGGGGGCAGTGGCCCGAATAGAGGCCTTTCTGACTCTGCTCGAAAAGGACTTCGACTTCTTTTCCGACAAAGCTTTCAAGATATTCCTTTTTGAGTCGGTCGCAGACCTCCGCCGCACGCGAAGCGCGTGCCTGTTTTTCGGCATGGATCAGATGGCCGGGCATCGAAGCGGCACGTGTGCCGGTTCTGGAAGAATAGGGGAAGATGTGCACCTGAGAGAAAGCACATTTTTCGACAAAGGCAAGTGTCGTGGAAAAATCTTCCTCGGTCTCACCGGGAAAGCCGACTATTAGGTCGGTAGTAATGGCGCAGCCGGGGAAATATTCGCGCAGCAGCGTGCAGGAGAGAAAATATCTCTCGGTGTCGTATTTGCGGTTCATGTCCTTGAGGGTCTTGTCACAGCCGCTCTGAAGGGAAAGGTGGAAATGAGGGCAGAGGTTGGGATATGCTGAAAGAGTTTTGCAGAAATCCTCAGTTACTGTTCTGGGTTCGAGAGATCCCAGTCTGATTCGCGCGTTGGGTGCTGCCTTGCAGACTTCGGCGATCATCTGGGTAGGTGAAGGGGTATCGGGTAGGTCGAAGCCATAGGAAGAGATCTCGATTCCGGTTATAACGATCTCGAGATAACCCTCTTCGCCCAGCCTTGCTGCCTCGGATATTACCTGATCGAGAGGCATAGAACGCGAAAGGCCGCGTGCGTAGGGAATGAGGCAGTAAGAACAGAAGTTCTGACAGCCATCCTGGACTTTAAGCAGGGCACGGGTGCGTCCCTTGAGGCTGCCTGCGGGCATGAAGTCAAAGGCCTTGCGTTCAAAACCCTGCTGAACAGTACAGATATACTGTCTGTCTTCATAAGCCTTTTCGGTAAGCGCTACAATGCGGCTCTTGTCGCCGGTTCCGCTGACTACGTCGGCTCCGCACATTTCGCGCACCTCATCAGGCTTTACCTGAGCATAGCATCCGCATACAACAAGGACACTATCTGGGTTGAGTGTCTTGGCGCGGCGTGCGGCATTGCGGGATTTTTTATCGCCGAGGGCAGTGACTGTGCAGGTGTTGATCACATAGGCATCGGCAACTGAAGAAAAGGGAACTACTTCGTGTCCTCTTTCGCTGAACATTTTTTCGAGGGCCTGAGTTTCAAATTGATTTGTTTTGCAGCCCAGAGTATAAAAAGCTATTTTCATAATACATCACCACTCTAATTTTACATTAATGCATTGAAAAGT
>JAFOHJ010000190.1 GCA_017421885.1 Clostridia bacterium | reverse complement strand
GAACAGGGGAGGCAGGAAGGCAAGAATAACAGCCGAAATAACGACTGTAGGTGTGTAATACTTGGCAAACTTCGAAATGAAGTTCTCGGAGGTCGACTTCTTGCTGCTGGCGTTCTCGACAAGGTCGAGGATCTTGCTGACGGTGGATTCGCCGTATTCCTTTGTGACGCGTGCTGTCAGCAGGCCGCTCTGATTGATGCAGCCTGAAAGGATGGGGTCGCCCTCGGAAACGTCGCGGGGGATCGACTCACCTGTAAGGGCCGAGGTGTCGAGGCTCGAGTGGCCTTCGAGAACAACAGCGTCGAGGGGAACACGTTCGCCGGCCTTGATGACGATGATATCATCGGGGCGGACCTCTTCGGGATCGACGGACTCGATTGTGCCGTCCTCACGCTTAATGTTGGCATAGTCGGGACGGATATCCATCAGGTCGGAAATGGATTTTCTCGACTGGTTGATGGCATAGCTCTGGAAGAACTCGCCGATCTGATAAAACAGCATAACTGCGGCGGCCTCGTCGAAGTCCTGAAGGGCGAAGGCGCCGAAGGTGGCGATCATCATAAGGAAGTTTTCGTCAAAGACCTTGCCGCGCTTGATGTTGCGGATGGCCTTCTGAACGACATCGTGGCCAACGATTATGTAGGAAACGATGAGCAGCAGCTCATGTGCGTAGGGAATATCGGGGGCAAAGAGGTGGATAGCCATGCCGACGGCAAAGAAGCCGAGGGCGATCAGGATGCGCTTGAGCATCTTTTTGAGTTTCTTTGTCATATTTAATTTCCTCACGGATAATATTCAATTTGGTGCGTAGAAAAAGGGGAGGAAGACCTCCCCGTATTTCTTACTTTACGATTGTTGTGTCGTACTTGTCAGCGACCTTCTGAGCTGCAACGAGGACTTCATCCCACTTGGCATCCTCAGCCTCGAGAATGAGCTTCATGCCCATAAAGTTGACTGTTGCCGAGATAACGCCGTCGAGAGCCTGAATGCCTCTCTCCATGCCTGCAGCGCAATTTGCGCAGTCAAGATCTTCGAGCTTGAATGTCTTCTTCATAATGTTGTTTCCTCCTGAAAAATATTTTTGTTTAAATAAACTTATCGAGAATGTTGCTGAAGCTCTCGATGGCTTCGCTGTCGCCGTTTTCAACGCTCTCGGCAACACAGTGGCTGAGATGGTCTTTAATAACGATCTTCGAAACCTTCTTTATCGAGCTTTCGGCAGCCGATAACTGGAGGAGGATATCCTCGCAGTCGCGGCCTTCGGCCATCATTCGGCGAATTGCGGCTATCGATCCCTCTATCGTGGCGAGGCGGTTATCAAGAGCCTTGCTGTAGTGACTGTGGGACATGATATCCCTCCTTTTCTATGGGGTACCCCCGGGGGAGGGGGTCTGCACCTTTATGTTATTATAGAAAGGGATGATTGTCAAGTCGGTTTTCGGATAAAAGACGGAATAATCGAAAATAAAAGTAATAAAGGCTTACCTGAATTGGTTTTTTGTTGAGAAAACCGGCATAATGAACATAAATTGGCCTGAATAATTGACAGAACAGCTATTCAACCGGTGGTTGGAAAGGCGTTCAACCAATAGGTCATTGCTTTTCCGCGGTGCACAAGGCTATACTTGTCTCATAAAAATCGCAAAGGAGAACGGATATGGAAAACATGATGATGGGACGCAGGATAGCAGCCTTAAGAAAAGAAAAGGGATATACTCAGGAGCAGCTTGCAGCAAAGCTTGGGATAAGCAACCAGGCGGTGTCGAAATGGGAGAGTAACCTCAATTATCCCGACATTCTCCTGCTGCCCCAAATAGCCGACCTGTTCGGAATATCCATAGACGAGCTTTTCGGCCGTGAACCGATAAGAGAAGAGCAGACCGAGGAAGAGTCAGGCGATACAAAACCCATAATGGAAGTAACATCGCTCCCCTGGGAGGACGACGGCGTTCTCAGAGCAGTCGCATATGTAGGACATACCCTTTATACCAAAAAGGATATCGGACGTGAGGGGCATATGTATCACGATATGGGCGAAGCACTCGGTTCGATGGAGCTTAGGTTCACCGGCAAAGCGCTGAGTATCGAAAGTGTATTCGATGTCATCTGCAACGGCAGCAATATGGGCAATATTGCGGCAGGCGGCGACGTAAAATGCGAAGGCGATGTGGGTGGAAAGATATCCTGCGGAGGCGATGTGGAGTGCGGAAGCGTGAACGGCGATATCAAGACCGGTGGCGATGTTGAGGTAAAGGGTGATATTCACGGCAGTGTTACCTGCGGCGGCAGCATTGAGTGCAGCGGAAACATCGAGGGCAAGGTCATAGCAGGCGGAAAAATAACCTGCAATGAAATGAAAGCAGGCCCCGGGCTGAGTGGTATATTCAATTTTAGCAAAAATAAATAGGCAAAATCCTTTCTTTCAGCCGGTCCCCGACAGCACTTGCGGGGGCCGGCTTTTATTTGTGAGCAAATGCTCTATTTTTGTTTTGATGGGTAAAAAATAAAAGAAAATTGTGCTTTTTGCTGTAAAAACGCTGCATACAGCTGTGAAATGTGCATAAAGTATTATGGAGAAATATTGTTATTTCGTTAACATTATAGGCTTGAAAAAGAGGAGAGAGAGGGGTATGATATGGAAAATCATTTTTATGAATGCATGGGAGGTTTATAACCGTGAAAGATAGCAAAAAACTTATGACCTATATTATGATAATCGGTCTGGCCTTTGTTTGTGCTCTTAACTATCAGCTGTTTGTTGCTCCCAACAGCTTTGCGCCCTCGGGTCTGACCGGTATCTGCACAATGATAAAGCATATAACCGGCATCAACATAGGTTATCTCAGCCTGATGATAAATGTGCCGCTGGCTATGATGGCATGGAGGTCCATCAGCCGCTCGATGGCCGTGCGCAGCATGGTATACGTCATTTCCAATTCGCTGGCCCTTATCCTGCTTGGCAGTATCGACCTCAGCGCCTTTATTTATGCCACCGAAAACGGCACAAGCACCATCCTCGGCCCTCTTGTAGCCGGCGTTATCAACGGTGCCTGCTATTCGCTGCTGGCAAAATACAGCGCAAGCAGCGGCGGTATCGACTTTATTGCGGCAGTCATCCGCAAGTACCGCCCTCAGCAGGACTTTTTCTGGATAACATTTTCCATCAACTGCTGCATAGCAGCGTCCAGCTATTTCGTATTTGACTTCCAGATAGAGCCGGTCATCCTCTGCATCATGTTCTGCTTCACTGCATCCACAGTATCCGATTCGCTGATGAAGAGCGGCCGCAGCGCCATCAGATGCGAGATCATCACCGAATATCCCGAGGAAATGTCGGAGGCTATAATCACACGT
>JAFOHJ010000189.1 GCA_017421885.1 Clostridia bacterium | reverse complement strand
GCGGTTATGAAGACATATTTTGCCGAGAAGATCGGCGTTGATCCCGAAAATATCTTCACCGTTTCCATCATGCCCTGCGTAGCCAAGAAGGGCGAGAGCAACATGGAGCTGTTTGCCGGCGAGTCCGCAGGCCACGACACCGATGTTGTCCTCACCACACGCGAGCTGATCCGCATGATGCGTTCGGCACACCTCGATCCCCGCAACCTCGAGTCCATTCCCTTCGACTCGGTCATGCAGGATGCTTCGGGTGCCGGAGTCATTTTCGGCGCAACCGGCGGCGTAATGGAGGCGGCTCTCCGTACGGCCTATTATCTCGTAACCGGCAAGGACCCCGATCCCGATGCCTTCAGGATCGTAAGAGCCTACACCGAGAACTTCGGTGTTATCGAGTCGGAGATCACCATCGGCGATGCTGTTGTCCGTGCAGCCGTAGTCAGCGGCCTCGGCAATGCGCGCAGGCTGATCGATGCCATCGAGGCAGGCGAGGTACACTATGACTTTGTCGAGGTCATGGCCTGCCCCGGCGGATGTGTCGGCGGCGGCGGTCAGCCCATCCATGAGGGTGTCGAGATGGCCTTCAATCGCGGCAAGACCCTCTATTTCCTCGACTCCAAGTCGAAGATCAGGTTCTCCCATCATAATAAGGATGTTCAGAAGCTTTATGAGGATTACCTCGGCGAGCCTATGTCGCACAAGGCTCATATGCTGCTGCACACCGACCATAACGCATGGGATATGCCCCGCGCACCCAAGAAGAATAAGAAGTAATGCTGATCCCCCATCCGTAAGGATGGGGGATTTGTTCGTGATAATAGGCGGGCGTGCAATGCACGCCCCTACAGGGTAATTTCCCGTCAGACGATCGTAGGGGCGAGCATTGCTCGCCCGCCCGTTCTTAGCCCTCTTTTGAATACCCCAAGGGCACTTAGAGGGTGGCAGCGATAGCTGACAGGTGTTTGGCCATGCCTTCCCCTTGATGGGGAAGGGGGACCGCCGCACGGCGGTGGATGAGGTGAACTGCGTCCAGTTGCCTGTAAAGCGCTTCGCGACCCCTCATCAGTCGGCACAAGGCCGACAGCTTCCCCACGGAGGGGGAAGCCATTTTGCCAAACCTCAGTCGCCCTACGGGCGCCAGCTCCTTTCAAAAGGAGCCTTGGATGTGTTCTCTTAGCTTTCTCCTCTCCCTCTGGGAGCACCAAGACATATCCTATTGACCAACACGCAGCAAAAGCATTATAATAATATAATAAATCACAAAACATCCCCCTAAGGAGGTCTGCCATAATGTACGACGTATTTGAAAAATCCATTGCCCAGCTTCAGGCCGATATGGAGGCCGGGGTAACCACCTCGGAGGAGATCGTTCTCGGTTATCTCGATCGCATCGCAAAGCTCGATAAGGACGGCCCTGCGGTGAACTCGGTCATCGAGATCAACCCCGATGCCATCTTTATCGCCCGTGCCCTCGACCGTGAGCGCAAAATGAAGGGCCCCCGCGGCCCTATGCACGGCATCCCCGTAATGGTAAAGGATAATGTTTCCACCGGCGATAAGATGCAGACCACCGCAGGCTCCCTCGCCCTGGAGGGCAATTTTGCCCTCAGCGATGCCCCCGTTATCAAGCGTCTGCGCGAGGCCGGCGCCGTTCTCCTCGGCAAGACCAATCTTTCAGAGTTCGCGCGCTATCTCACCACCGATATCCCTAACGGCTACAGCTCCCGCGGCGGGCAGACCCTCAACCCCTATGATGCAAAGCTTGATCCTCTGGGCAGCAGCACCGGCTCGGCGGTAGCTTCGGCCATGAGCCTTACTGCCGCCGCTGTAGGAACCGAGACATCAGGCTCCATCGTTTCTCCCTCCAGCTATAACGGCGTTGTCGGCCTCAAGCCTACCATCGGCCTTGTCAGCCGATCGGGCATCATTCCCATCAATTCTCAGGACACCGCAGGCCCCATGGGCCGCACGGTAGCCGACGTCGCGGCTCTGCTGGGCGCGATGACCGGTGCCGATGAAGACGATCCCGCTACCCTTTCGCTTGAGGGAATTGCCGAAAAGGATTATCTTAAATATCTTGATAAGGACGCCCTCAAGGGCGTAAGAATAGGCGTATCCATCCCCGAAAACAGCTATACTCCCGAGCAGATCGAGGCATTCAAGGCGGCTCTGCCCTATCTTGAAAAGGCTGGCGCAACGCTGGTCTATGGCTGCACCCTGCCCAGGGTCAATAAGTCGGGCAGCTTCCTTGCCCGCGCCGTCATGCTCTATGAGTTCAGAAAATACATCGACTCCTATCTGGCCAAGTATTGCTCGCTGAGCCATATCCGCAACCTCGGCGACATCATTAACTTCAATAACGCCAATCCCGAGGCCGCCATCAAGTATGGCCAGAATATCCTTGAGGAGAGCCACCGCAAGACCTCCGGCCGCCTGACCGAAAGCCTCTATCTCTCCGAAAAGGTCCGCCTGACCCGCGAGGCCGGCGCGCTGATCGACAAGACCCTTGCCGACAACGAGGTAGACCTTGTGGTTCATCCTATCTTCAGCGAGCTTCCCCCCATTTCGGGATATCCTATCCTCAATATCCCGGCAGGCATCGCTGCAAACGGCCTGCCCACCGGCCTTTCGATGATCGCAGGAGCCTTCTCCGAGGCCAAGCTGCTGGCATGGGGCTATGCCTTCGAGCAGGCATCGCAGCTCAGAGTCGTCCCCGAAGCGGCAAAGATCTGATGTCAAACAAAAAATGCAAGGTACACTTTGTACCTTGCATTTTCTTTTATTCGGCAACGGCGAAAACCACGCCGTCTATGTTTTCCACGGCTTCGCGTATTTCGGTGATGCTGCGGCTGTTCGACAGCGTCACGATAAGGCCAATATGCCCCGGCAGGCCGCTTTTGGCCGGGACGGTTTCCACCAGAACGTCGCTGCCTTGCTCCTTGCGGATAAGGTCGGCAATAAGCCCGACCTTCGAAACATCGCCTATCTCGGCATAGACATTGTGGGTCGAGCGTTTGCTGCGCCTTTCCACCTTCGAAAGCAGGGCCGTTGTGATGACGCAGGCCACGGTCGCAATAAGCGCGCCTGTATAAAAGCCGCAGCCCAGGGCGATGCCGATGGCGGCTGTTGCCCACATGCCTGCCGCCGTGGTGAGGCCGGTTATGACATTCGAGTTCTTGACAACGATCATTCCGGTGCCGAGAAAGCCTATGCCGGAAATGACCTGAGCCGAGAGCCTGAGTACATCGCCGCCCATGCCCATAATATAGTTGACATAGAGGCCGGTGAGCGAGGTCAGCGCCGCGCCGACACAGACAAGGATGTGGGTGCGAAGTCCGGCCGCGCTGCCGTGGTGGCTGCGCTC
>JAFOHJ010000188.1 GCA_017421885.1 Clostridia bacterium | reverse complement strand
TGCCGATGCCGCCGAAGCCCACAAGGCCCAGCCTGCGTGTCTTGGCGCCGCCCGTCATGGCGCGGTTCCACTCGCCGCGATGCATGGAGGCATTCTGAAGGTCGATCCTGCGGGCAAAGTAGAGGATATAGGCCATAACATGCTCGGCTACCGAGCCTTCGACTGCACCCACCGTGCGGGCGACCGTAATGCCCTTTTCGCGGCAGACCTCAAGATCCACCGAGTCATAGCCGATGCCGCGGCGGGAGATCATTTTTACATTGGGACAGCCTTCAAGAACCTGGCGGTTCATGGGCTCAAGACCGGCGATGATGATGTCGGCATCTCGGCATACCTCGATTATCTCAGACACCGGTGTGCCGCCGCCCATATCTCTGTCGCTGAGGTCGATCACCTCATGGCCTGCGTCAAGCAGCATTCTGAGAGGAGAATCCTGTCCGGGGGTGGTGAAATTTCTTGCGGTAACGACTATTTTCATCCTGAGTTTCCTCGCATTCATACTTATTATAAGATCATTATACACCGCCCCGGCTGTATTGAAAAGGCAAAGCTTTTATGGTATGATTTTATAGAATTAAAATTAATAACGGAGGTTTCCAGCAATGAAAGTTCTTCTTTTTAACGGCAGTCCCCGCGGAGAGATGTGCACCTACACAGCTCTTACAGAAATAGCAAAGACCCTTAATGAAGAGGGCATCGAAACCGAGATCTTTTCGGTAGGCAGAAAGCCCATTCAGGGCTGCATCGGCTGCGGCGCATGCCGTAACGCAGGCAAGTGCGTTTTCGGCGATAACGACGGCGTAAACGAGTTTGTCGAAAAGGCAAAGTCGGCCGACGGCTTTATTTTCGGCGCGCCTGTTCACTATGCATCCATAAGCGGTGCAGCATCCAGCTTCCTCGACCGCGTGTTCTACAGCAATTCCTCGGTCTTCGCATTCAAGCCGGGCGCAGCCGTTGTGTCCTGCCGCAGAGGCGGTTCCACCGCATCGCTCGACCAGATGAATAAGTATTTCACCATCAATCAGATGCCCGTTGTATCCTCCAAGTACTGGAATATGGTCCACGGCAATAACCCCGACCAGGTTCGTCAGGACCTTGAGGGTATGCAGGTCATGCGTTATCTGGGCCGCAACATGGCATGGATGCTCAAGTGCATCGAGCTGGGTAAGCAGAACGGCCTCGACCATCCCCAGCCTGAAGAAGTCCGCTATTCGACCAATTTTATCAGGTAAGCTATGTCCAAGACTCTGACAACAAAACAGAAATATTACCCCTGGGTCATAATGGTGTCCTGCTGCATCTTCATGGGCGCCACCATCGGCATCGGCACAAACTGCGGCAGCATCTTCATGCCGGTCCTTGCCGAAGCATTTGATGTGGGTCTAGGCACCATCGCCACCCAGTCGACCATTATGTGTATCGCCATGGCAGGCAGCGCCCCCTGGGTAGGCCGCCAGCTGGGCAAGGTGGATGTCAGAAAGATGATGACGGCCTCTGCCATCCTCACAGGAACGGGTTTCCTGCTGCAGGGCGTTGTGCAGAACGTCTGGCAGTATTATATGACCGGCGTCCTGCTGGGCTTCGGAATAGGCATGGGCAGCTTTATGACCATCACCATGATCATCAACAATTGGTTTCAGAAGAACCGTGGTGTGGTCATCGGTATCACCCTCAGTGTCAGCAGCGTGGTGGGTATCATCATGAACCCTGTTCTCAACTCGATCATCGACAGCCACGGCTGGCGCGTTGCCGCTTCTCTTAAAGGTGCGCTGGTGCTTGTGACCCTGCCTCTTGTATGGCTCTTTATTCGTATGCGTCCCGAAGAGAAGGGCTGCGTCGCGTGGGGAGCAGGCGAGGTAGCCGATATCCACGAGGAAAAGGCCGAGGCCGACCGCAGGAAGGCCGATTCGCTGACAGCACGCGAGATTTTCAGCTCGGTGCCGTTCCTGATGATGGTCATCTTTTCCTTCCTGTTTGCTGTATGTATGTGTCCCTCGGGCCACCTGCAGAATATCGCCATTTCCAACGGTTTCACCTCGGCTGTCGGCGCTATGATGGTTTCGGCCTACATGACCGGCGAGTTCGTGGGTAAGCTGGGCCTCGGCTGGCTCAACGATAAATACGGCATCAACCGCGCCGTTTTCATGGTCACATCCATCGGCATGATCGGTGTTCTCGGCCTCTTCTTTGTAGGCGAGCTGGGCCCCACCTTCGGCCTTATCTGCGGCCTGCTGTTCGGACCCATGACGGCTACCACCTCGGTAGGCTATACCCTGATCGCCAACAACACCTTTGGCCCCAGCCTCTATCCCCGATACTACCCCTATATGTCGATGGCCTCCACCATCGCATTCTCGGTAGGTTCGCCCATGATGGGCTTCCTGTTTGACTTCACCGGCTCGTGGAATGCGGCTTACTGCTTCGTCCTTTGCGGACTGGCGGTGTCGATGTTTCTGCTGAATGTCAGCACAAAGATGATGGCAAAAGAAAGAGCAGATAAATAATTTTATTTTAGGAGGTCTGAATATGCCCCATATCGCAGTAATGATGTATCCCGGCAGGGATGACGAAACCAAGAAGAATCTTGCTAAAAAGATCCAGGATCTTGTAGTCGAGGAGCTCAAGCTCCCCCGCGAAGTGGTCACTGTCTCGATGAACGACATTGAGAAGGAAGCTTTTCCTGAGGCTTTTGCAAAGATCCCCATGGAGAACCGTATCAAGCTTGACTGATGCATGGAGCTGCCGTCATACGACGGCAGCTCTATATTTTTTCGATATATCCTATATATTTTATAGTTTATTTCTATAAAGATATACAGACAGATTTGCTTATTGTATAATATAAAAAAGGAGGACATAGCTGTGAAGAAAATCAACATCCCCATACATAAGATCATTGCCGCCCTTGTATTTATAGGCGTGATCATATTTGGTCTTTCCGATTATATTGTCGAGCTTGAAGAAAAGCGAAGCTGGGCTATGATTACTGCAGCCGATATGCATATCGTGCGATTTTTTATGTACGGCATTATGGGCGTCTGCCTCTCTTTGTTTTCCACCGACGGTAAAAAGGTGGGCTTCCGCATTAAAAAGGGCTCTCTTATTACGGGAGGAATACTTGCCGTCTACTGTTTACTTGTTCTTTTTTCGGGACATATTGCTCAGAATAATATGATGGGTTTCAGCTCATATCCCGATTGGCTGGTGGATATATGCAACGGTATATATAGCAGCCTTGACCCCATCACGGTCCTGATGATCAAACTTAAGCTTTTCAGCGGAAAAGGCACTTTTATAAGCGCTGTTTATAATATGACCTATCTTCTGACCGGATTTTTCATGACTCACAGCTTATTTGGAGATAAAGAATAGCATTTGCCCCCGCCTCAAGGCGGGGGTATTTTTCT
>JAFOHJ010000187.1 GCA_017421885.1 Clostridia bacterium | reverse complement strand
TCGGTGAGAACATCTACCATATTCTTTGTGTTGCAGAAGATAAGGGCACGCTGGATCGAGAGCTTATCCATCAGGAAAACAACGGCGTTTGCCTTCTTCTTCTGGGGCACTTCGCAATAATACTGAGTGATCAGTTCGAAAGCTGTCTTGCCGTCATCGCCCTTTACATGAACGGGATCCTTCTGGAAGCGCTGTGTCAGTCGCATGATCTCGGTGGGCATTGTGGCCGAGAAGAGCAGAGTCTGTCTGTCTTCGGGACAGCAGCGGAGGATATACTTGATATCATCGACAAAGCCCATATCCAGCATTTCGTCGGCCTCATCAAGGATAACTGTTTTGATATGATCAAGCTTGAGTGTGCCGCGCTTGATGTGGTCGATGATTCTGCCGGGTGTACCGACAACGATCTCAGCTTTCTTGAGGCCGCGGATCTGGATCATGATAGTCTGTCCACCGTAAGCTGCAACAGTCTTTACTCCTTCCTTATACTTGGCAAACTTGCGCATTTCATCGGTGATCTGAATAGCCAGCTCGCGTGTGGGGGCGAGGACGAGGGTCTGAACACGGCCTTCTTCGGTAGGCTCGGTCTTTTCTACTGCAGGGATAGCAAAAGCGGCTGTCTTGCCGGTGCCGGTGCTCGACTGTCCAATAACGTCCTTTCCTTCAAGGACAACAGGGATGATCTTCTCCTGAATAGGAGTCATGGAGGCATACTCTACATCCGCGATGGCGCGGAGAACTTCCTCCGAAAGGTTAAGGGTGCTAAAAAGCTTTTCTTCCATTTTATTCTCCAAAATCTGTCATTTTTCTATTTTAAAACTAATAAGGCCATAAAAAACCAATGATAGTATATCATATCGGCAAAAAATAATCAAATATGAGTTTTATTTCAGGCATGATAAAAGCCGCATGAGGAAACTCATGCGGCTTTGTATATATGGAGAAGCTTACTGCTTGTAGACAACGCCTTCTTTCATAACGAAAGCGCAATCCTTCATGATGGTGATGTCTTCGAGAGGATTCTTCTTGAAAGCAACGATATCAGCCAGCTTGCCTGCTTCGACCGAACCAAACTTATCAAAAGAGGAGAGGAGCTCGGCATTGGTCTTTGTTGCGGCTATAAGTGTCTGAGCAGGTGTGAAACCAAACTTTGTCATAAGTTCAAACTCATAGCCCTGCTTGCCGTGGAAGTTAGAGGGTGTTCCGGCATCGGAACCGAATGTATGCTTAACACCGAGGCGCAGGCCTTCTCTTACGCCCCATTCATGGCGCTCATAAACCTGCTTTGCCTTGTCGATCATCCATGTCTGGAGGCCCATCTGTTCGCCGCAGGTGACGATACGCTCAGCAGCGATGATGGTGGGTGTGTGATATGTGCCCTTCTGAAGGAAGATCTCGATGGCTTCGTCATCCAGCATCATGCCGTGCTCGATGGAAGTGATACCTGCACGGGCGGCTGCCTTGATGCCCTCTGTACCATGAGCATGAGCCGCTGTATGTACACCGTACATTCTTGCAACTTCGCAGATGGCATCCAGCTCGTCCTGAGTCAGCTGCTGCGAGCCAACGGTTGTTCCGAGGGACATAACGCCGCCTGTTGCCATGACCTTGAGGAAGTCCGCACCGTACTTGAGATTGTATCTTGCAACCTTGCGAGCCTCATAGGGGCCGTCGCAAGGGCCACAGCCCAGTGTATTTACAAGGTAGGGGCTGAAGTGATCGTCGGCATGGCCGCCGGTCGAACTGATGCCGCCGCCGCTTGCGAATACGCGGGAGCCAGGGAACTTGCCCTGAGCAATAGCATTTCTGACCGATACATTTACAAAGCCGTTGCTGCCGCAGTCGCGAACTGTGGTGAAGCCAGCCATAAGGTTTGTTTTAGCCTGATCGAGAGCTGTGATAACATAGCTGCCCAACAGAGCCTGAGATGCGCTGTAGGGATCATTATGTCCGGTCATGTCGAGATGAACGTGAGCATCGATGAGGCCGGGCATAACAAAGCTGTCGGAAAGATCGATGACCTCCATGTTTTCGGGCATGACCTCGGGGCAGGGCATGACTTCAGAGATCTTCTTGCCGTCTACGATGACGAGCATATTTTCGCTGACAGTACCATCCTGAGAATTAAAGAGTTTTCCGCATTTGATAGCTGTTTTCATAAGAATTACCGCCTTTCGGATTAATGTAACAAATATAAACTAATTATAGTATAGGGGTTGGATGATTTCAATAGTAAAGAGCTCAAATTCATGGTATAATATCAGCTGAATAGACAGTTTTTGTGTTAAAGGAGGCAAAAGAATGCTTAAACTTATCTGTTCTCCCAGTCGTGAAAACAACACATCTTTTATATATAAAAAAGTCAGTTCGGGTGTGGTAGAAAAGCGCAATCATCTTATTATTGTGCCCGAAACTCATTCTCATAAAGCCGAGAGAAGGCTGCTTGAGCAATGCGGCGACCCGGCAGGCAGGTATGCCCAGGTGATGACTTTTTCCAAGCTGGCAAACCGTGTTCTTGATGAGTCCGGAATAACGGTAGAAACTGTGGATAAGGGCGGCCGAGTCCTTATGATGTACCGCGCGGTCAAAAATGTGGAAGTCTCGCTTGACTACTATAGGGCAGCTGCGTCCAAAACCGAAATACTTAAGGCTCTCATCACAGTTGCATCCGAGTTCAGGTCATGTCTCATAGAGCCTGAAGAGCTGATTGCCAACATTGGAAGCATGGATAAGAAGCTCAGGGATATAAGTCTTATTTACTCTGCATATTGTGCTGAGTGTGCGGGCAGAGGTGTTCACAGCAGTGATCTTTTTGAACTTGCGGCAGAGCATGTCGAGGGATATACGGGCATTAAGGGAGCTG
>JAFOHJ010000186.1 GCA_017421885.1 Clostridia bacterium | reverse complement strand
TCGTCTTTACTGTTTGAAAAGTACTTTTTCAAACCTCAAATAAATCTCAGGGTTTTGTGCTTGTTCTTGTGTGTTGTTTAATTTACAAAGTGCTTTTATCTTGACCGTTTCTCTCAGTCGTTCGCTCCGTCATCAAACTCTTCACTGACGAACTCTTTCGTTCCCTCAGCAGCCGTTCTCGTGAGCAGCTTGTTTATATTACCACACTCTCTTCCGTTTGTCAACACCTTTTTTCAAGTTTTTTCGAAGCACTTTCGTGCTTCCAAAACTCTCGAAACCAGCATGCTGATCAAACGTTCTGAGGTTGTGTCCGCCGTTTCTCAACCGCGTGAGATAGATATTACCACATGCCTACCTCTTTGTCAACACTATTTTTAATTTTTATTTGAACTTTTTAAAAATTGTATCTGAAATTTTATTATACCACAAAATATGGTGCTTATACAATATATTTCTGTTCGGACACAGGAACTACACCCGGTTTTAGCCGCTCTCATTACCAAATGATATTATATATCCACGATAAAAAAAATCATTATTTATTAAGGAGGCCTTCATTATGGCAAGCAGACCTGTATTTATTCCTTCGATTCGCAAACCCTATTATAACTCCGTTGATGTTGAGTTTGTCTACAACAAAGGACTGGCTCAGACACAGAAAATCAAAAATGTCCTCGCACTTCACGAGGCATACGAAAAAGCATACCCAGGAAAGAAGATACTTGAAATCTCAAGTAAGTCGCAGCAGGAGGGCGGCAAGGAACTCTCGGCATTCAACCTTATGATATATGTTCCCTCGTTGGGAAGATCGGTCACTGTAGAGTGCGCCTATCAGGGCGGCAAGGTATTCGCAGCAGGCGGTCCTTACCTCGACCTGCTGGAAGCAACCTCCCGCGAAGCCAAGAAAGACGAAAGGCTCAAGACCAGCGGCGCTCTTAAGGACTTTGAGTTCGAAGGCCGACGCTTCGGCACAAACGGCACCGACTTTTACGATTACCTTTATATAAAGGCTCTTACGCAGAACCCCGAGCTGGCCGCCACCCTGATGGAATATAACGGCTTCACCGATATCGAGTTCAGCCCCAGCAAAGGCCGCGCCTGCCAGGCAGCTGCCGCCGCCAAATATGTTTCTCTCGCCAAGCAGGGTCTGCTTGACGAATACCTTGCAAAAATGGAGGCATAAAAACAGCCCCGCCGGGTTACCGGCGGGGCTTCGTTTGTATTATCAACCAAGTCTATGATGCATTATAGCGGCCAACAGGCCAAGTCCATAACGCATACCCTCTTCATCCATAACATAGGCAGGATTATGGTGAGGGGTAGCCGTGCCCTTGGCCTCATCCCTTGTGCCTATCTCGATAAAGCAGGCAGGACAATCCTTCTGCAGAGCTGAGAAGTCCTCGCCGGGCATGACCGGCTCGATGGGCAGGATGCTCTCGGGGCCAAACCAGCCTTCCAGAGCCTCTTCGACATATCCCGTCAGCACCTCATCATTGATAACGCTTGCATATCCCCATTCATAGGCCAGCTCGAACTCAGCGCCCGTAGAGGCGCAGACGCCGCCCGTGATGCGTTTGATCATCTCGGGGATATCTCTTCTCACCTGCTCGGAAAAAGTACGCACAGAGCCGGTTATGACCATTTCGTGGGGGATGACATTATAAGCATGTCCGGCTGTCAGCTGGCAAACCGACAGCACCACCGGCTCCAGCGGGCGAATATTGCGCGAAACGATATTCTGTAGAGCAGTTATGACCTGAGCGCCGGTAATGATGGGATCGACACACTGGTCGGGCATTGCCGAATGGCCGCCCTTTCCCTTGATGGTGATGTCAAAACGGTCGGTAGCCGCCGTCAGCGCGCCCGAACGTACACCCAGCTTTCCCGTGGGATAGTTGCTGGAAAGGTGGCAGCCGTAAAGCTCCTCGACCCCTTCCATGACACCTGCCTCATAGAGCTCGACAGCGCCTCCGGGAGGCAGCTCTTCGGCATGCTGGAAGATAAACACCGCCTCGCCCTTTATTTCGCTCCTGTGGCGCGAGGCGAGGACTGTGAGGGCCATCTGCATGGCTGTATGGCCGTCGTGACCGCAGGCATGCATGGCGCCGGGGTTTTTGGACATGAATGCAAGTCCGTTGTCCTCGGTGATGGGCAGCGCGTCGATATCGGCGCGGAAGGCGATCTTTCTTCCGGGCAGGCCGCCCTTAACGCGTGCGACAAGGCCGGTCTTTGTGGGACGCGAGATCTCGACCCCCTCGAGGCCTTTAAGATGCGCCTCTATATAATCGGTGGTTTCGTATTCCTGAAACGAGAGCTCGGCATTTTCGTGGAAGTGGCGGCGCCACTCGACGACCTGCGCGAACAGCTCTTCTGCTTCTTTTATAAGGATGTTTTTGTTCATGTCAAAGCCTCCTTTTTATTCTATATGTATTATATCAGAATAAACCCGAAAACAAAAGCCACCCCTAAGGGCGACTTTTGAAGTTACATATTAGCTTTTGTTGTCCTGCATGATGCAATAAGCATTACTCTTATAGAAGCGCATTTATCCGAAAGCTTTTTATACCACTGCTGATCAATATATCCGGTTCTATACAGTAATTCAAGCCAATATCCTGTTTCGCTTGCTTCTTTCAGCGCAATTTCAAGCTTTGAAATAAAATCTTTTCTGCCCTGAGCGTAAGCAGCTTCTCTGATATTGGCACCTATAGATGTTCCGCTGCGGCCAATCTGATTAGAAATAATAGTTTCATGCTGAGATTTCAGGTATTTTACAAGCTCAATTACTTCTACTGCAAAATCCATTGATAACACCTGAAGTTTTGACTCTGCCATCTTGTCACCTTCTTTATAATCAGTCTATCACATTATTCTGAAGTTTCCAAGGTGATGTATGCCCTGGCGGACAAGTTGTGTGTGCTGCGCACAGAGATGTATTGCCGCTGCGCGGCAAAATGATGTAATGCGTTCCCCAAAAACTTGCCGAAGACAAACATCACGTCCGAAGGACACATCACTGCCGCAGGCAGCATCACGTTCCCTTCCGGGAACACATAACTCCATTAAAACAAAAAGACATCCGATCGGATGTCTTTTTTGTTTTAATGGTTGCGGAGGCAGGATTTGAACCTACGACCTTCGGGTTATGAGCCCGACGAGCTACCGAACTGCTCCACTCCGCGATATTCACTTAAGTACTTTTATATGTTACCATACCTCTACCATTCTGTCAACCCCTAATTTTTATTTTTCTGCCATACATCTTTTATTGCAATATTCACAAGACAGCATATTGATTTTTCATTTCGTTTTGTTATAATTATATAGGTGAGCAAAAACCCACCACCATTATTCTATATTTAATTCTATTAAGGAGTTGAGCATCATGATTGCTATTAAAGGCGGCAAGCTGCTGACAGTCACACAGGGTACAATTGAGAACGGTACCATCCTCATTGAAGACGGTAAGATCAAGGCCATCGGCCAGAACGTAGAGATCCCCGAAGGCGCTGAGGTTATCTGCGCTGAAGGCAAGTGGGTAACCCCCGGCTTTATCGATGCACATACACATATCTCGACATTTGCCGAGCCCCAGCCCCGCCCCGTTGTTCATGACGGCAACGAGGTTTCTTCCCCCAACACAAGCCAGATCCGCGGCATCGACGGCATGAACCCCAAGGATATGGCCATTAAGGCTGCACGCGACGCAGGCTTCACAGTATGCTACACCGGCCCCGGTTCGGCTAACGTCATCGGCGGCACAGGCTTCGCATTCAAGTGCATCGACGGCGAGACAGTTCTCGACCTTCTGATCCCCGGCACAGAGATGATGAAGATGGCATTCGGCGAGAACCCTAAGAACGTTTACGGCTCCAAGAACATCCTGCCCAACACACGCATGGGCGTTGCTTCGGTTCTGAGAGAAGCTCTCTTCAACGCAAAGGCATATTCCGACGCCAAGCTCAAGGCTGAGCAGGAAGGCAAGGAGCCTCCCAAGCCCGACTTCCGTCTGGAGTCCCTCGTTCCCGTCGTACGCGGCGAGATGAAGGTCCGTATGCATGCACACCGCAACGACGATATCGTCACAGCTGTCCGCATCGCTAAGGAATTCAACCTCGACTTCGCTATCGAGCACTGCACAGAAGGCTATATGATCAAGGACTTCCTCGCAAAGGAAGGCGTCACAGCAGTTGTAGGTCCCCTCGACATGCAGCCCGCTAAGATGGAGATCTGGAACACAACATTCGCTAACCCCGGCATCCTCGAGAAGGCAGGCGTCAACTTCTGCCTGACACAGGACACATCCTCCTTCACAAAGATGCTTCCCATCAACGTAGGTATCGCTATCCGCGAAGGCCTGAGCTGGGACTATGCTCTCAAGGCAGTCACACTCAACCCCGCAAAGCTGCTGGGTCTGGACGACAGAATGGGCTCCCTCGAGGTCGGCAAGGATGCTGACATCGCTATCTTCAACGGCGACCCCTTCTGCAACTACACAAAGTGCACCGAGACCATCATCGATGGCGTCGTATTCCAGCACTAAGCTTCATTAAGATTATATCCATTATCCGGGCGGAATATTCCGCCCGGATTTTTTATTATTTTGAAGTATACGAGGAATGTGTCCAAGCCCTCTTTTGAAAGAGGGTGGCATGCCGAAGGCATGACGGGTGTTTGGACATGCCTCCCCTGTGTAAGGGGAGGTGGGTAACGCAGTTACCCGGAGGGGTTGTCAGCAAGCCACGCCTGCAATCCCTCAGTCT
>JAFOHJ010000023.1 GCA_017421885.1 Clostridia bacterium | reverse complement strand
GACAGCTCTTGTTGCAGAGGGCGTAGAGTTCAAGAGCGACACCGACTCGGAGGTAGTTGCACATCTGTTCTCGAAGTTCTATAAGGGCAACGGCCTTGAGGCTATGATGGAGACCTGCAAGCACTTGCGCGGCAGCTATGCTATCGCAGTCACCTGCAGTGACAATAAGGACGAGATGATCTGCACAAGGCAGGATAATCCCCTTATCGTCGGCCTCGGCAAGGGCGAGAATATGATCGCCTCCGATATCCCCGCCATCATGAGCATCACCAAGGACTTTATCGTTGTCGGCGATAACGAGATCGTCAGAGTCAAGCCCGACAGCGTCGAGGTCTTTGACAGCGAAGGCAACGCCATTGAAAAGGAAGTTCAGACAGTTAACTGGGACATCCAGGGTGCACAGAAGGAAGGCTATGATCACTTTATGATCAAGGAGATCATGGAGCAGCCCAAGGCGGTCAGAAACACCATCACATCGAGGATCACAGATAATGATATGCCCAACCTTATGGAAGAGGGCGTAGGCGCCGATGTCTTCAAGAATGTACGAAACATCCACATCGTTGCCTGCGGCTCGGCCTTCTATGCAGGTATGGCCGGCAAGATCGCCTTCGAGCGCCTTGCAAGGATCCCCGTTGTTGCAAATGTAGCATCGGAGTTCAGATATTCTGACCCCATCATCGATGAGAATGATATCTGCCTCGTTATCAGCCAGTCGGGCGAAACAGCCGACACTCTTGCTGCAATGAGAGAGGCAAAGGCAAGAGGTGCAAAGACCATTGCTGTAGTTAATGTTCTGGCATCTTCGGCAGCACGCGAAGCTGACCATGTTATCTATACATGGGCAGGTCCCGAAATCGCCGTTGCCACAACAAAGGCATATTCGGCTCAGCTGTCGGTAATGTATCTGCTGGCCCTTACAGCCGCAAAGGCAAGAGGCACTCTGTCTGACGAGCAGATCGCAGGTTATTGCCGTGATCTCCGTGCTCTCCCCGATATGATCGAGGAAACACTGGGATCCCGCGAGACAATGGAAGAGCTGGCAAAGCTCTATCACGAGCGCAACGACTCTTTCTTCATCGGCCGCGGCATCGACTATATGGCCTGCCAGGAGGGTTCGCTCAAGCTCAAGGAGATCGCATATGTTCACAGCGAGGCCTATGCAGGCGGCGAGCTTAAGCATGGCCCCATTTCCCTTATCGAGGAGGGAACTCCTGTCGTAGCGCTGGCTTGTGAGGAGAGCCTCTATGAGAAGCAGATATCCAACATCAAGTCGGTCAAGGCAAGAGGCGCCAAGGTCATCCTTGTTACTAATGGCGACTTTGACATCGATCCCGATATGTGCGACCATGTGGTTAAGATCTCAAAGTGCCCCTTCTTTATGGCAGCATCGCTTTCGATCATCCCCGTTCAGTTCTATGCCTACTATGTAGGCGTATTCAGAGGCTGCGACATCGACAAGCCCAGAAACCTTGCAAAATCGGTCACAGTTGAATAAAAAGGCGCGAAAAATGCCTCTTAAAAGCATGGAAGGTGCCCTTCGGGGCACCTTCTTCTTGACATAAAGAACCATTTTGGATATACTATATTTGGTATCTTGCTGCTGCAGTCTGCACGAGAAGGGATGAATCTTTTTGGATAACGGGGTTCTTCTGCAAAATGAAGGCGATCTTATAAAGGAGCATTCCCAGCTGGTACGAAGCTGCATCAGGCCTTATTTTCTCAAAGGTGGAGATTATGATGATCTTTATCAGGAAGGGATGATAGGGCTGCTGTCAGCTGTGCGTACTTATGACGCCCGCCGCAGCGACAATTTCAAGGCTTATGCCGCGTTGTGTATAAAGCGCCGGGTCATTGATGCCGTTAGGAAGGATATCCTCCAGAATCAGCATAATGAATACTCGGAAGAGGCGCTGGCTTATCATCAGTCCATGATGGATACAGCCGGAAGTCTGAGCGACCCCGAAGTCACTTTCCTCGCGAACGAAACCGCAAAAGAGATCAGAACTGCGTTGTCCGGCATGTTGTCTGCTTTTGAAGCTTCGGTCCTGGACCGTTATTTGGATGGCTACACTTCTTCGGAAATAGCTGAAATGTTAAATAGGAACCGCAAATCGGTGGATAACGCCATCAGGCGCGTGAAAACCAAAGCGGCTCAGTATTTATCAGAGTGGCGATAATGGGAATAAGGGTCCCATTCGCATAAATTATTCTTCCCGGAAAGGGAAAAGAGAGGTAACAACATGTACGAAGACAAGACATTGGTATGTAAGGAATGCGGCGAGCAGTTCGTATTCACAGCCGGCGAGCAGGAGTTCTACGCTGAGCGTGGCTTCCAGAACGAGCCCCAGCGCTGCAAGTCCTGCAGAGACAAGAGAAAGATGGCTGTTAAGGGCCCCAGAGAGTTCTTTACAGCTACATGCGCAGCTTGCGGCAAGGAAGCAAGAGTTCCCTTCGAGCCCAAGAGCGACAGACCTGTATACTGCAGCGAGTGCTTCGCTAAGATGAAGGAAGAGCAGTAATCTGCGTTTCCCTGTATAAGGCATAAAAGACCCCCGATCCAATGGATCGGGGGTTTTCTTGCATCATATATGATTACAGAATGTTGAAAAAAGAAGTTTTATTTCGAAAAGTATCGAAATCAGGCTTTGTAGACGATCTTTCCGCCCATCATGGTCATCTCTACCTTGATATCCTTGATCTTATCGGGGCAGATGGTAAAGATATCATCGCTGAGAACTGCAAGGTCGGCAAGAAAGCCGGGAAGCAGCTGACCCTTGCGGTTTTCGTCAAAGCTCATGTATGCACCGTCGGAGGTATAATGGTCTATAGCTTTTTCAACGGGGATACACTCATTTGCGTACCAGCCTTCTGCGGGATAACCCGAGAGGTCCTTGCGTGTGATCGCACAATAGAGATTTTCCATGGTTTTGAGGTCTTCAACAGGGGCATCGGTGCCGTAGGAGTTGTGGATGCCCAACTTATCCATTGTTCCGAATGCATAGGAGGTAGAGGCCAGTTCTTCACCTACGCGATCAGATACGATGTGCATATCATAGTGGAGGAAGATGGGCTGAACAAGGCCGCAGATATCGCCCTTGGCAAAGCGTTCAAGCAGGGAAAGGTCGGTGATCTGGCAGTGAACGATACCGTGGCGGAGGTCGTTCTTTCCGTCGGGCATAGCCTTCTCATATGCATCGAGAACCATCTCGATAGCACGGTCGCCGATGGCATGGATAGCAACCTGCATTCCGTATTCCTGAGATGCGGCCATGAAAGCATCGAGCTGTTCGGGAGAAACACACATAATGCCCTTTGTGCCGGCCTGGTCGGCATAATCCTTGCGCATGAGGGCAGTACGTGCGCCGAGAGAACCATCGCTGAGAAGCTTGAGGGGGCCGATCTTATTCATATCGGTGCCAAATCCTGTGCGGTAGCCGTCGGCCATGAACTTCTTATATCCCTCGATTGTCGAGAAGCCGCACTGCTGATATACACGAACCGAAGCAGAACCATCATTGGCCAGCGACTGATATGCGTTCCATACCATCTGATAGTTGTCTTCGTACATATCGTTGGTCTGAACCGAAGTTATGCCGTGGGAGGATGCATGGGCCATGGCAGTCTTAATGATCTCGCGGCTTTCTTCGAAGGTGGGATCCTGAATGAGCTCCTGAATGATGCCCATCGCGTGTTCCTTGAAGATGCCGTTGGGTTTTCCGTCTGCGCCGATCTCAAACTCGCCGCCGTCTACCTGAGGTGTTTCGGCTGTGACACCGGCCATCTCGAGGGCCTTGGTGTTGCAGGAGAGAGCATGGCCGCAGGTGCGGGTGATAATGATCGCATGGTCTGTAGAGACCTTATCAAGGTCGTGACGGTCAGGCATACGGCGCTCGTCGGTAAAGTAGTCGTGATTCCAGCCGCGGCCAACTACTACACTACCTTTGGCAGGCTGAGTTTTTTTAATAAATGCGCGGCTGCGGTCGATGACCTCGGCCAGCGAGGTAGAGCCGTAGAGCTGGATTGCGCGAAGTGTGCGTCCTACGTTGAAGAGGTGCATATGCGAGTCGATAAGGCCGGGGATGACGGTCTTGCCGCCGAGGTCGATCTTCTCAGCGTCGTTATCAGCGGCGAGAATCTCTTCCGATGTGCCTACTGCTTTGATAAATCCGTCTGAAACAGCAATGGCCTCGGCATATCTGCCCTTTCCGCAGTATATTTTTCCGTTATAAAGGATCATATCCATAATGAGAATCCTCCCAAAAATATTTATATTAATATTATAACATATCTATATGTCAGGGAACAAGATGGGCAGACTAATATTGGATTTGTCAATTAATTGTAAAAAGTGGATAGTGTAGTAGCAAGGTAAAGAAAAAAGTGCTATAATATAAAAAGTTTGGTGAAACATTTTGCGGCCTTTAAGGGTCTAAAATTCAAAGACATTTATGGAGGTAAGACTCTGTATGGAATCTAAAAAGCTTCTTTTTATAATCAATCCTGTTTCAGGCAGGCTCAAGGTCGGCGCTGCCCTTCTGGATATACTCAAGGTGTTCTCCGATGCCGGATATATCGTCACAGTTCAAACAACAGCAGCTAAGGGCGACGCAACGAGGCTGGTAAGGGAATTAGGCCCAGGACACGATCTGATCGTTCTGAGCGGCGGTGACGGCACTTTAAACGAGGGTGTCGAAGGTCTGATGGAAGGTGGACTGGATATCCCGGTGGGATATATCCCCTGTGGAACCACCAACGATTTTGCTGCCAGCCTGGGTATCGAGCGTGAAAACCTTAAGCTGGCTGCCGAAAATATCGTCAATGGCAAGGTCTATATAATTGATGTGGGTCAGTTTGGTGAAAAGAGATATTTCAGCTATATCGCTTCCTTTGGAGCGTTTACCGGAACATCCTACAGCGTACCGCAGACCACAAAAAACGTTCTTGGACATCTTGCATATGTTCTTGAAGGTGTGAAAGAGGTGCCCAATATCAGGCCTATCAACGCAAAAATATCGATAAACGGTGAAGTTATCGAAGAAGATGCCTTTATTTTCGGCTCGGTCAGCAATGCAACATCCATAGGCGGAATCGTTAAGCTCGATTCCAATAAGGTGGACTTCAGCGACGGAATGTTTGAGGTAATGCTCGTAAGAAAGCCGCGTACAGCCATGGAACTCAGCAAGGCTATACTGGGAATGCAGACCGGTGATTATACCGACAGCTGCATCAGCATGTACCATGCCGACAGTGTGTCTTTTGAGATGGAAAATGTGATCCCCTGGACACTCGATGGCGAATTTGGCTCGGGTGAAAGAAAGGTAGACATCAGAGTAAAACATAATGCTCTGAAAATCGTTTTCTGATATTTTATCTGAGGAATAATAAAAGGCTCGTGCCGTTTGGCACGAGCCTTTGTTATTGATGCTTTTATTAACACAATGGGGTGATTGTGTGTTCAGTCATTTAGCTTAGATCTGGCCGGTAGCCTTAAGAACGATCTGAGCGATGACAGCCGAACCAACAAATGTACCGATGAATGTCAGGATAGCGACGATAACGATTGTAACGCCCTGCTTCTTGAACTCATCAAGGTCCTTACCGATGGCGATACCGGCATAAGCAAGGATAGGAGTACAAAGAGCCATCAGCTGTGTCTTACCGATATTCTCAACGATCCAGCCCTGGAAGGGAGAAGCGTTGCAGCCGATGAATGTGTTGATGAT
>JAFOHJ010000185.1 GCA_017421885.1 Clostridia bacterium | reverse complement strand
ACGGTCAGATAGCCGCCTTCAAGGTCGAGAGGCTCGCCAAGGCAGTGGGAGAGCTTTTCGGGCTGGGTCAGAGTCATGGAATAAACAACGCGCTCAGACACATAGATCTCGAAAACGCTGGTGAATCCGTTCCATGTGGCGGTGACGGGAACCCTCTGATAGGTGATGGAACTTACGATGCTCTTGTCATACTCGAAGGTCAGCTCTTCAGCGGGGATGGTCACATAGCTTCCGTCGCTGTAGACAGCGCTGGCATCAATAAAGCTGAGGTCGAGGGGCTGATACTGGACATAGTCCATCTTACCGCTGTAGACCTCGATACCGGTGATGCCTGCTATATCGATCTCAAAGGTGACAGTCATGCCGACATATGTAAGAGTGAGTGTCTGTTTTCCCGAAATGCTGTTGTCAAAGCCTGCGACTTCGGCTCTGCTCATGGCCACCTTCTCGGTCGTTCCGTTGTCGTATACAATATTGAAGGTGCCGCCCTTGAGGTCGAGCTCTTCAAGGTTCTGCTTATAGCTCAACTTTGTGGGCAGGGTGTTTATCTCGAGCGAGGTGGGGACAGCCGCGCGGACGGTGAGCTCGAGGGTATTGTCGGCATAAACGCCGCCAATGCAGACGCCCAGTTCGTATGTGCCGATGATCTCATAGACATAGTCAGCATAGCTGTAGCCCAGCTTCATAGCGGGAACCATCCATCCGCAGAGAGGCATTTCGACGGTCTGTCCGCCCTCGTATGCAACGGTGGCCGTGATTGCCGACAGGTCGGGTGCAAGATCAACGGGAGTCTCGGCCTTAGAGCCTTCGGGGATGGATACCGACAGGGGCGCTGTCAGCGTCCATGCGGGAACAGCATAGGGATAGTCGCTTGCGGGGTCGAATGCCCATACCATATTGAAGTCAAAGCCGTTATAACCTTCCTGCGAAAGCATCTGCTGGGGTTCGCGGCCAATGTTTTCGTGGAGGATGGCAAACTCGGTGATAAGATAGGAGTTATTGACGATACAGGTGGTGTCTTTCTCGTCGGTCAGGAAGTCGACAAGGATGTTCTCGGCGCCGTCATAGCTTGTGATGATCTTTGTAGCCGAGCCGGCAAGACCGCCAATATACATGTAATTGCGGTTATATGTGCCGCCCAGGTCGTATTCCATCATGCCGGTGTTTAAACAGTCGGTGAGGGTGCCGCCCGAACCTGTGATGCCGCCGATATTGAGGTCTACGGTGTATTTGCACACCATGCCCTTGACGGTGCCGCTGTTTACACAGCCTGTGAATTCGGTTCCCATGCCCGAAATGCCGCCGGCATATACGCCGTATGTGTTTTCGTCGTCGGTATCGGCTGTGATATATCCGCTGTTTCGGCAATTTATAAGGCTGGTGCCCGAGCCTGCGATGCCGCCTGCCATAACATAGGCTTCGCTGTACTGTGCATAGGCGCTGACATTGCCCGAGTTGATGCAGTTCTTAACGGCGCAGCTTGTGGCATAGCCTACAATACCGCCTGCTCTTACATCTTCGGAGCCGATTTTGTCCATGCCGCCTGCCGAGGTGGAGCCCGAAACGGAAGCCGAGTTGCGGCAGCCGATAATGTCGGCATTTGTGGGATAGCCGACAATGCCGCCCACATAGGTATAGCCTGCGCCGTTATACATTGCGCCGCCGTAGTTGCTGTTGTAGTATGTGAGGGCCGAGACCGAACCGTCCTCGACGGAGCAGTTGTAGAAGTAGCCTGAGCCGGTGGCTGCGAAGGCACCCACATAGGCATGATTCTGTCCGAAGGCGCCGCCCGTTATGCTTACATCCTTAAGTGTCAGGTCGCGGACAGTGCCGTCGTTGTCATAGAACAGGCCAAAGTCAATGGCCTTGTCGGTGGAGGTGTTGCGGTGATTTACATTGTAATAGAGGCCCGAGATGGTGTGTCCGTTGCCGTCAAAGAAGCCGGTGAAGGCAGTTTTGCCGCCAATGGGCTCCCAGTTGGCACGGGTAAGGGTGATGTCCTCAGTTACTATAAAATAGGAAGAAAGATAACTTGTGACGTTCTTGAGGTGAGCTTCATTTGCGATCTCATAGGGAGCATAATAGGTGCCGTTGCCGCCTGCAAACTTCTCGGTGTTGGAGCTTATGCCGCTGAAGTAAACTCCTTTGAGGACAGGCATGCCGTAATCACCTTCATCCATGACCCATGTGGAGTCAAAGTCGAAGGCAGGGAAGTTTGCCTGTACCTTCATCTGAGAACGGGTAAGGGCTGTGGCACCGTTTACGCTGTCGTTGTCATAGGAGATGAAATAACAGTCCTGCGCGCCGCCACCGATATTGCTGCCGTTAGAAACACCCGAGTTGTAGCAGCGAATAACATCGGCTCCGCCGCCTGCGATGCCGCCGTGATAGTTGATGCTGGTGCCGTCACGGATAACGGTGCCCATATTGAAGCAGTCGGTCACAGTTCCGCCATAGCCGACGATGCCGCCTGTGTAGGAGTTTGTGGTCATAATAGCGGCATACGACTCGACATTGCCGCGGTTATAGCAGCGGTCGATGGTGCCCTCGTTATGGCCGACGATGCCGCCCATTTTGCTGCCGCCCGATGTGGCCATAACTGTGCCGGAGTTGTAGCAGAGTTCGATAAGGCCCTTGTTCGTGCCTGCGATGCCGCCTACATTTGCGCCCGATACCGAGATATAGGCCGAGCTGCCGCAGTTCGAGATAACGCCGCTTGCGCTGACCGTATTGGCAAAGGCTGCGGTGGTGAAGGAGCCGCCGAGGTTAAGGTTTTTCACCGTACCGCTGAGGGTGGTGATGAAGCTGGCGGCATAATTCATGTTGGAGATAGTGAATCCGCCGCCGTCAAAGGTGCCGCTGAAGGTGCTGATGGCCGTCCAGCGTGTGCCGGTGAGGTCGAGGTCACACAGCAGCCTGAAGTGGGCCGAGGGGTATTTGTATACGTTCCACAGGTGGTCGATAGTCGAGATGAGATAGGGGTCAGTCTCGCTGCCCGAACCTGCGAGGAACTCGCCTGCTTCGGCTGCCTTAGCCATGCCTGCAGAGGGCAGGAAGAAGGCCATTGTCAGCAGGAGCAGAAGTGCGGCAAGGCCGCGTTTCGCTGTCTTTTTCATATGTTTTTCTCCTTTATTTTCTCAAGGAGCGCGGTGCAGCCCCTTGTGACATCACTGAGGGTGGCATCAAAGTTGCCGGTATACCATGGGTCGGCCACCTCGCGGTCCTCGCCGCAGTGGCTCATCAGCAGGCTCATTTTGCCCTCGGGGTCGCCTCCCGTGATGGCTTCCATTCGCCTTAAATTGCTTCTGTCCATGCACACCAGCAGATCGAAGGCATCATAATCGGCGGGAGTCATTTTCCGCGCGCGGTGGGTGATGTTTTTGATGCCGACCGATGCCAGCTTGGCCCGTGCGGGGGGATAGACGGGGTTTCCGATCTCCTCGCTCGACACAGCGGCCGAATCGACGGTGACGGCATCGCCGAGGCCGGCCTTTTCGGCCAGATCACGCATGACGTATTCGGCCATGGGGCTGCGGCAGATATTGCCGTGGCAGATAAACAATATTTTTATCATCGTCTTATATCTCCATATAAGTCTTGTATTTCTTCTCAAATGCCCAATATTGCTTATGTTTTCGGCATTTTCATATTTCTTTGTTTTCGGGATATCTTCTCAAATCTTTCCGTATTTTCTCATGCTTTTTCCTGCAATATTGGTAAATCCGTTGGTAAAGAATTGCTCCGTACCAACGGGGGGTCTCAGGCTTCCGCTACTCGAAGCAGTTCAGCCTGCGCGTCATCGAACTGCACATGGGTGTAGATGTTCAGCGTCACGCTGATGTCCGAATGCCCCATGATATACTGCAATGTCTTAGGGTTCATTCCGGATTTCGCCATATT
>JAFOHJ010000184.1 GCA_017421885.1 Clostridia bacterium | reverse complement strand
ATGTCCCTTCAGATCTTTGATATAGTTATTGCCATCATCGTTCTGGTATACTTCATGCTGGACGGCCCCAAGCTGGTTCGTTCCCTGATCAACTTCTTCCCCAAGGAAATGAGCGGCAAAATAGATCATATCATCAAGGAATCAGACTTTATTGCAAAAAAATATATCCGCTCGAGATTTATAATCTCCGGCTGCATGGCCATTGCCATTTTCTGCGGCCTGCGTTTTATATTCGGGATCGAATATGCCCCCGTATTCGCTCTCCTTTCCTTCTGCCTCGACTTTATTCCCTACTTCGGTTCGCTTATCGGCAGTATAATTCAGATATTCTATTCTCTTATTACCGGAGGATTTTCGTTTGCGCTGGGTGTTGCAGTATATGTCATCACCGTTCAGCAGATCGAGGGCAACATTCTTGCCCCCAAGATCGAGGGCAATGCCACCGGCATCCATCCTCTGACCGTCCTCTTCGCCCTGCTGGCCGCCGAAGAGGTGTTCGGCCCCCTCGGAATGCTTATTTCCACCCCCGTTGCGGCCATCATCAAAATGATAGTCCTCGAGCTCTATTCCTTCGTTGTTTCGAAGGACGAGCCCGAAAACAATATCCCCTTGCCTGAAGGAGAACAAAATGGCTGAGATATCGGTATCAAAACTCAATAAATATTTCGGCGAGCATCAGGTGCTCTGCGACGTTACCTTTGAGATCAACAAGGGCGAGCGTGTCAGCCTCATCGGCCAGAACGGCAGCGGCAAGACCACCCTTTTCAAGATCCTCACCGGCAGCATGCACTACGACTCGGGCGATATCTATATAAATAGAAACGGCCGCGTCGGCCTGCTGGAGCAGCTGCCCGAATATCCCGAGGATGTGACGGTAAGAGAGGTGCTGCTGAGCGCCTTTGAGCATCTTTTCGAGCTGGAGCGCAAAATGCGCGAGATCGAGCAGAACATGGACTCGTCCCCTGCCACTATGGATGCCTATGCCAAGCTGACGGCGCGATACGAGACCATGGGCGGCTATGAATACATGACCCAGTACAACATCATGACAAACGGCCTCGACATCCCTCCCGAGATGCAGGACCGCTGCTTCATGAGCCTCTCTGGCGGCGAAAAGACCAGAGTAAACCTTGCCCGTATCATGCTTTCGGGCACCGACATCCTTCTGCTGGACGAGCCCACCAACCACCTTGACCTCGACACCATCCGCTGGCTGGAAAGCTATCTCAAGACCTACAAGGGCACCGCCCTTATCATATCCCACGACCGCTATTTCCTCGACGAGACCACCACCCGCACCCTTGAACTGGAAGAGGGCAAGGTCACCTCGTGGCCCGGCAACTACAGCTACTATGTCGACCGCAAGGAAGAGCTGCGCGAGCAGCTTGAGGCGGCAAAGAAGCGCCAGGACAAGGAGATCGCCAAGCTGGCCTTCACCGTCGAGCGAATGAAAGGCTGGGGTCTGGGCAACAAGAAGGTGATGAAGCGCGCCTTCGCCATGGAAAAGCGCCTAAACCGCATCGAGCGCATCGAAACAATGCGCAAGGCACATAAGATGCAGAACCGCTTCGCCCAGTCGGGCGCATCGGGCGATGAAGTATATAATATCGTAGACCTCGCCTGCGGCTATGACAAAAAACTGCTGGAGGACTTTAGTTCCCTCGTTCTGAGGGGCGAGCGCATTGCTCTGCTGGGCCCCAACGGCTGCGGCAAGACCACCATGCTCCGCACCATCCTTGGCCAGCTGCCCCCTCTTGAGGGCGTTGTGCTGGACGGCGTGGGCGTCAAGACGGGATATCTGCCCCAGGTGGTATCCTTCGACCATCCCGAGCGCAACCTTGTCGACACCCTGCTTTACGAGACCAATTGCTCGACTCAGGCGGCGCGTGACCGCCTTGCGGCCTTTGGCTTCAGAGGCGAAGAGGTGTTCAAGACGGTAAATGTCCTTTCGGGCGGCGAAAAGACCCGCCTTAAGCTGTGCCTCTTCATGAGCGACAGCGTAAAGACCCTCTTCCTCGACGAGCCCACCAACCACCT
>JAFOHJ010000183.1 GCA_017421885.1 Clostridia bacterium | reverse complement strand
TTTGGTCGGCAAAGCCTTCCAAAATCGCCGCCGAACTGTCGGCGCGGCCCGGAAGGGCCGTAAACAAGTTGAACTGCATTTGTCCTGTTGGAAACTTTATATGAGAATATAAAGAAAAGCCTCCTCCGGATTGAAAGAAAACCGGAAGAGGCAGTTCAACTTGTGGGGTGTTAAACGAAGTGTTTAACTTAGGCTGTGATGACCTTGGAGACCTGCTGCATAGCGGTCAGGATGTCATACATGTTGCTGACGATACCGGCCTTGCACTGATCAGCCATGCCGAAGTAGTTCAGGCATGTGCCGCAGACCATAACAATGGTACCCTTATCGGTCAGAGCGTTCAGGTGAGCAGCGCACTCTGCATCGCAAGCCAGCTTAGCGCCGCCGTTCATCATCAGAACATAAGCGGGAGCGTTGTCGGACTGTGTCAGTGTGTACAGCATCATCTTAGCCAGGTTGAAGCCCAGCTCGTCGGAGCCTGTGCCGACCATTTCCTTATTGAAGAAGACAGCATAGGAATCCTGAGCAGCTTCTTCCTCGCCGGACTTTGTGGGAGCGCCGAAGGTCAGAACGAACTCGCCTTCCTTTGTCTCGACTTCCAGTGTGCAGCCCATAGCATTGGCCAGACGTGTCAGGTTGCCGACAGCTGTTTCGTTGTCAACGGAGATGGTGAAGCCTTCGCCCTTAGCCAGTTCCTTCTTAGCCATGATAACGGGCATGGGGCAGGGCTTGCCCATAGCATTCAGATGTGTCATAGTAGTGGTTTCCTTTCAATCTTAGTTTGTATGTTTTCTTTCATTATCGTGTGTGTTCATGCACACGTGTTTTCTTTCACAACCATAGGATAATCATTTGTGAGGCAAATGTCAATGGGTTTTCCTATCGTTTGTTTGGATAACGAGGCGCACTTTATTGATAAAACAAATAAAAAACCGATTTTCTATAGAAGAAATCGGTTTTTTCGATGGAGATTATTTAAAAAGAGAAATATGCAAATATGAATATTTATAAACGGAATCGCTGGTATCGGAAAATATGATAAATGCTTTTTGGAGTGAGGTCAGTTCCGCAGAATACAGAAGGCATATCGGGCTGTGCCTGTATAGTTTTTTTCCTGCCATTCGGCGGTCAGCTGATAGATCCAGCAGCCGTCCTGCAGCGGGAAGCTGTCCTGATGGGGGATCAGAAGAACCGGAGGGGGATCGGTTTCGCCGTTGTCATTGATGCTGGCACTTTCGGGCCAGCAGGCGATCTCATAATCGACCGGATCAAAGGCAAAGGCGGCTTCGGCTTTGTTGGCATCGGTTTCAATGATCGTATAGGTACCGCGCAGGGGATGGTCGCTGTCGGCAAAGGTGGTTTGTCCGTTTTTGCCGTTGGGTGTGGTGGACCATTTAAAGCTGCCGCTTTGGATCTCGTGTGTTGTGCCGTCGATGGTCAATGTGAGCGGGGGAGGGGCTGCAGGAATCTCGCCCGAACAGCCATACAAAAACAGAAGGCAAAAAAGAGAAACACATAAAATAATTTTTTTCATAAAGACCGCTCCTTTTCCAAATCGATGTTTATTTTGTATAGGTGATCAGCAGATTGTATTTGGCTGTGCCAAAGTAAGAATAACTTGGCACTTCCTTTTCCCATTCACCTTT
>JAFOHJ010000182.1 GCA_017421885.1 Clostridia bacterium | reverse complement strand
CTATACACAGAGCTTCAGAGCTGAGATCTATCAGTCCTTTGTAAAGGAACTGGTAGAAAAGGGCATGGCTTATCCCTGCTTCTGCAGCGAGGAAGAGCTGGCTGACATCAGAAAGCAGCAGGAAGAGGACAAGGCAATGCCCGGATATCACGGCAAGTATGCAAAGTGCCGCGACCTTTCCTATGAAGAGATCGAGGCCAACGTAAAGGCCGGCAAGAGCTATGTCATGCGTCTGCGTTCTCCCGGCAAGCCCGGCGGACGTATCAAGTATAAAGACGTCATCAAGGGCAACATCGAGATGGACGAGAACATCGTTGATATCGTTGTCCTCAAGAGCGACGGCATCCCCACATATCATTTTGCACACGCAGTTGACGACAGCCTTATGGGCACAACACATGTCATCCGCGGCGACGAGTGGGTACCTTCGGTCAATATCCATCAGCAGCTCTTCTATGTTCTCGGCATGAAGGCTCCCAAGTATGCCCATGTCGCTCCCGTTATGAAGGAAGAGGACGGCTCCAAGCGCAAGCTCAGTAAGCGTAAGGACCCCGAGGCTGCTGTAAGTTACTTCACACAGGAAGGCTATCCCAAGGAGAGCGTTATCGAGTATCTGCTGACACTGGCAAACTCGGGTTATGAAGACTGGCGCCGTGCAAACCGCGACCTGCCCTACACCGAGTATAAGTTCCAGCTCAATAAGATGGGTCAGTCGGGCCCCCTGTTCGACCTTCAGAAGCTTCACAGCGTATCGGCTGATGTCATCTCCCGCATGACAGCAGCCGAGGTTGCCGAAGGTGCTACCGAATGGGCAAAGACATTTGACGAAGAGCTCTATGCCTGCCTCTCGCAGGATAAGGCATACACAGAGGGCCTCTTTGCTATCGACCGCGGCGGCAAGAAGCCCCGTAAGGACATTGCGAAGTGGACCGATGTAAAGGGCTATTGCTCCTACTTCTTCGATCAGCTCTTCCAGCGCGAAGAGGGCCTTGAGATGGATAAGGATCTCCAGAAGACCATCCTCGAGAAGTATATGGCAGTATATAATGAGAACGACGACAAAGACCAGTGGTTCGGCCGCATGAAGGATATCTGCCCCGAGATCGGCTTTGCCTCTGAAGTCAAGGAGTTCAAGGCTGCCGAGCCCGGTACATTCAAGGGCCACGTCGGCGATGTTTCGTCGGTCGTCCGTGTTGCCGTAACAGGCCGCAAGAACACACCCGACCTCCGTTCCATCATGGCTCTCATGGGCCGTGAGAAGTGCGAGGCACGCATCAGAAACTATATCGAAACCCTTTAAAATATAAAACCGGGGTCTTAAAACCCCACATAATATGAATCAACAGGAGTATATTATGGAAAATATTGAAAACATCGTTTCGTCGAACTTTATCGACGATTTCATCAAGGAAGACCTTGAAAACGGCGTATATACCCATGTTCACACCCGTTTCCCCCCCGAACCCAACGGCTACCTCCACATAGGCCACTGCAAGGCTCTGTGGATCGACTTCGGCACAGCCGAGAAGTTCGGCGGTATCTGCAACCTGCGTATGGACGACACCAACCCCGCCAAGGAAGATGTCGAGTATGTTGATGCCATCCAGGAAGATATCCACTGGCTGGGCTTTGACTGGGGCGACCGTTTCTTCTATGGCTCCGACTATTTCGAAAAGGACTATGAATATGCAGTAGAGCTCATCAAGAAGGGTCTTGCGTATGTCTGCGAGCTGACACCCGAGCAGTTCCGCGAATACCGCGGCGACCTGCAGAAGCCCGCTGTTTCTCCCTGGAGAGACCGTCCCATCGAAGAGAGCCTCGACCTCTTTGAACGCATGAAGAACGGCGAGTTCCCCGAGGGCAAATATACCCTCCGCGCCAAGATCGACCTCGAGTCGGGCAACTTCAACATGCGCGACCCCGTCATCTACCGCATCAAGTATATCCACCATCATCGTCAGGGCGACAAGTGGTGCATCTTCCCCATGTACGACTTTGCTCACCCCATCCAGGATGCTCTTGAGGGCATCACACACTCCCTCTGCTCGCTGGAGTATGAAGACCACAGACCCCTCTACGACTGGGTCATCAATAATGTATCGGTTCCCCATAAGCCCCGTCAGATCGAGTTCTCGCGCCTCAACATCGACCACACAGTCATGTCCAAGAGAAAGCTGCGTAAGCTGGTAGAAGAGAACATGGTCTCCGGATGGGACGACCCCAGAATGCCCACACTGTGCGGCCTGCGCCGCCGCGGCTATACCCCCAATGCCATCAAGAACTTCTGCTCCGGTACAGGTGTTTCCAAGTTCTCAGGCGTTATCGAGTATGCATTCCTCGAGTCCTGCATCAGAGCCGACCTGAACACCAATGCCGACCGTGTAATGGCTGTTCTTGATCCTGTAAAGCTGGTGCTCGATAACTATGACGAGAACCTCATCGAGACATTCGAAGTCGAGAACAACCCCGAGAAGCCTGAAAACGGCACACGTGAGGTTTCCTTCTCCAAGGAGATCTGGATCGAGCGCGACGACTTTATGGAAGTTCCCGTTCCCAAGTACAACCGTCTTTTTGTTGGCGGCGAGGTCCGTCTTAAGGGCGCATATATCATCAAGTGCACAGGCTGCGAGAAGGATGAGAACGGCAATGTTACCGTTATCCATGCCGAGTGTGACATGGATTCACGCGGCGGCAATGCTGCCGACGGCCGCAAGATCAAGGGCACCATCCATTGGGTAGACAGCAAGACAGCTGTTGATGCTGAGGTAAGAGTATACGAGAACCTCTTCACCGATGCTTCTCCCGATGCTGCCGACAAGAACTTCCTCGACTACCTCAACCCTGATTCCCTCAAGGTGCTTAATGGCTGTAAGCTCGAGAAGAGCCTCAAGGATGCAAAGGCACAGGATCGTTTCCAGTTCATGCGTCTTGGCTATTTCTGCGTAGACAGCAAGGATTCCACACCCGATAAGCTGGTCTTCAACCGCACTGTCACCCTTAAGGACAGCTGGTCCAAGAAGGGCAAGTAATATCATGGCAGTATATCTCGACAATGCCGCCACGACGGCAGTCCTGCCCGAGGCCGCTGAGGCCGCAATGCAGGTCATGCGTGAAAACTTTTATAATCCCTCGTCCCTTCATGAGGGAGGCAGGCAGGCGAGAGAGCTGCTCGACAAGGCAAGGGCTGAAATAGCCCTTGCCTTGAACTGTTCGTCCGCATGTGTGACATTCACATCGGGCGGCACCGAGAGCATCAACACCGCCATCGAGGGCGCTGCCCTTAAAAACAAGCATATGGGCAAGCATATCATCTCGACCACGATCGAGCATGATGCTGTGCTCAACAAGCTCAATGACCTCAAGATCAGAGGCTATGAGATCACACTTATCGCCCCCGAGCGCGACGGCAGCATCAGCCTCGAAAAGCTGGTGGCGGCCATGCGTGAAGACACCATTCTCGTTACTATGCAGGGCGTAAACAACGAGACGGGCGCAGTTCTTCCCTTTGCGGAAGCGGCAGCTGAGTATAAGAAAATAAATCCCAAGGGTCTGTTCCACCTCGACGGTGTTCAGACCTTCCTCAAGCGTCCCATGCCTCTCGATAACATAGATATGGCATCGATATCCTCTCACAAGATCGGCGGAACAAAGGGCTGCGGCGCGCTGTATATCCGAAGCGGCCTCAAGCTCAGACCTCTTGTATATGGCGGCAATCAGGAAAACGGAATGCGTTCGGGCACCGAGGGTATGCCTCAGATCGCCGCATTTATGACAGCCTGCCGCATCAGACGTGAGAATATGGCGGCGTCTGTGACCCACATGAACAGCCTTAAAGAGGCACTTATAAACGAGGTGCGCGCAATGGGCGGCGAGATAAACACGCCCGAGGTCTCGGCCGATCATATCGTCAATCTGTCGCTCTGCAAGGGCCGCAGCGAGGTATATATCCGCATCCTCAGCGATATGGGATACTATGTAAGCGGCGGTTCGGCCTGTGCAAGAGGCAAGGCCTCCCATGTTCTCAATTCTATGAGGCTTCCCAAGAAGAATATCGATGCGGCTCTGCGCGTAAGCTTCTGCCCCGAGACCACGATGGACGATGTTATGGGATTTGCTGCTGCCCTGGGCGATGCGGCGAAGATGTTTTGATTTGATTTAAGGAGAATAACATATAATGCACGAAGTACTGCTTCTCAAGTGCGGCGAGCTGGTCCTTAAGGGCCTCAACCGCCGCCGTTTTGAAGACAAGCTTATCAAGACGGTCAAGGACCGTTTCAAGAAGCTTGGCGAGTTTGATATCTGGTATATGCAGTCGACCATATATGTCGAGCCTATAGGCGATCAGGATATGAAGGCGGCTCTTGATGCTGCCGTCAAGATCTTTGGTATCACATCGGTCTCCAAGGCCATTGCCTGCCCTAAGGATATTGCCGAGATTCAGAAGACCGCTGCCGAATACCTGGCCGACCGTCTTAGCAGAACGACTACATTCAAGGTAGATGCCAAGCGCGCCGACAAGCGCTTCCCCCTGACCTCGCCCCAGATCGGTGTTGAGGTAGGCGGCTATCTTGCCGAAGTCTTCCCCCATCTGCAGGCTAAAATGAATGACCCCGAGGTCACAGTCATGGTCGAGATCCGCGACAAGGCTGCCTATATTTCCTGCGAGCGCTTCAAGGGCGCGGGCGGCATGCCCGTAGGCTCCAACGGACGCGCAATGCTGCTGCTTTCGGGCGGCATCGACTCGCCCGTAGCCGGCCATATGATGGCCAAGCGCGGCCTTGAGCTGGGCGCTGTCCACTACTACAGCTATCCCTACACCTCCAAGGAGGCTCTTGACAAGGTCCTCCATCTTGCCGACCTGCTGACCGATTACTGCGGCAAGATCACAGTTTCGACAGTTCCTTTCACCGAGATCCAGCTTGAGATCCAGAAGAACTGTATGGAGGATTATTTCACCATCATCATGCGCCGCTTTATGATGCGCATCGCTCAGCGTGTGGCTGAAATGCAGAACTGCGGCGCTCTTATCACCGGCGAGAGCCTGGGACAGGTCGCCAGCCAGACAATGGAGGCCATGACCTGCACACAGGCCGTCTGCACAATGCCCGTATTCCGCCCTGCTGTCGGCCTCGACAAGGAGGAGATCGTCGAGCGTGCACGCGCCATCGGAACATTCGAGACATCCAGCCTGCCCTTTGAGGACTGCTGCACAGTCTTTACACCCAAGCATCCTCAGACCAAGCCCAAGCTTGAAAAAGTCGAGGAGCAGGAGAGAAAGCTGGATGTAGAAGGCCTGATCGAGAGAGCACTCGCAGGCGTTCACAGAACAACACTGGGTTAATCATAATATAAACGGGAGGAAAAACTATGCGCTGTGAACTTATCGCTGTCGGCACCGAGCTGCTGCTGGGCGAGATCGCCAATACCGATGCTCAGATGATATCCCTCGGCCTGTCCGAGCTGGGCATTAATGTATATCATCACACAGTTGTCGGCGACAACCCCGAGAGGCTGACAAAGGCACTCGAGATCGCAAAAAGCCGCGCCGATATTATCATAACAACAGGCGGCCTCGGCCCCACGGCCGACGACCTGACCAAAGAGACCATTGCCGCTGCTTTCGGCAAGAAGCTCTATATGGACAAGGAGCAGCAGGAGCGCCTGCATCAGCGCATGGGCAGCCGTATGACTCCCAACAACGAAAAGCAGGCCATGCTTCCCGAGGGCTGCGAAGTCCTGGTAAACGACTGGGGCACAGCGCCCGGATGCGCATTCTTTGCTGAGGGCTGCCATGTTCTCATGCTGCCCGGCCCTCCCTCCGAGTGCACGCCCATGTTCAAATACCGTGCAAGGCCCTATCTTGAGAGACTCTGCACCGATGGACAGGTGATCCGCTCGCGCTTCATCAAGATCTTCGGCATGGGCGAGAGCGCCATGGAAGATAAACTCTCTTATCTGATGAACAAGCTGCAGAATCCCACAGCTGCTCCCTATGCCAAGGAGGGTGAGTGCGAGGTACGCGTAACGGCAAAGGCCGGCAGCGAGGAAGAGGCATATGCGCTCATCGATCCCGTTGTCGACGAGATAAAGGGTGTTCTGGGTGACGTCGTTTACGGAGTAGACGTGTCCTCACTCGAAGAGGTAATAGTAAAAGAGCTTTCGGCACGCGGCCTTACTATTGCCACAGCTGAATCCTGCACAGGCGGACTGATGGGCAAGCGCCTGACCGATATCTCGGGCAGCTCCGGCTGCTATCTGGGCGGCGTTGTGTCTTATGCAAACGATGTTAAGGCAAAGGTCCTCGGCGTAAGCGAGGAGACCCTGCGTAACTTTGGTGCAGTCAGCGCCGAAACAGCCATTGAGATGGCAAGAGGCGTAAGAAAGCTCACCGGTGCCGACATCGGCATCTCTACGACAGGTGTTGCGGGCCCCGGCGGCGGAACCGAGCAGAAGCCTGTTGGTACAGTATATATCGGTCTCAGTGCCGAGGGCCTTGATAAGGTCATCAAGCCCGAGTTCAGAAAGACCGCCAACCGCACAAGGATCAGAAACTCGTCGGCAAGCCATGCCTTCAATCTGGTCCGTCAGGAGATACTGGAGAAGAAATAATATGAGCCACTTTGAGAAGCAGCTCGACAGCAAGGTGGTTTTCGAGGGTAAGATAATCTCGGTGCGCCACGATACCGTCGAGCTTGAAAACGGAAAGCAGGGTCTCCGCGAGGTCATCGCCCATCCCGGCGCGGTGGTCATCCTTGCGGTCGATAAGGGCGAGGCTTTCTTTGTAAAACAATATCGTTATGCCGTTGGCAGAGAGCTTCTTGAGGTCCCTGCCGGTAAGCTGGAGTATGGCGAAGATCATCGCGAGGCCGCTCTGCGCGAACTGCGCGAAGAGACCGGCGCATCTTGTGAAAGACTCATTTATATGGGGCAGGTCTATCCCACACCCGGTGTATATAACGAGATATTCCATATGTACTTTGCCGATGGCCTTTCCTATGGCAAGCAGGACCCCGATGAGGATGAGTTCCTGACCGCTGTGAAGATCCCTCTTGAGGAATACGGCCGCATGATCGCCTCGGGCGAGGCAAATGATGCCAAGAGCATCTGCATCTATACCATGGCGAAGGCAAGGGGACTTATTTAAACGAAAGTAATACGAAAGGAGGAAGCCATGAGCACTATTCTGATCGTAGAAGATGAAAAAAGGATCGTAGACCTCATCTCTTTTAATCTGAGGCGTGAGGGTTATGAGATATTGGAGGCTTATGACGGCGGCAAGGGCCTTGAGCTGGCTCTTTCGGGCAAGGCAGACCTTGTGCTGCTGGATGTCATGCTTCCTGTTATGGATGGATTCGAGGTGCTGAGAAACATCAGGCAGACCTCGTCTATCCCTGTCATCATGGTTACGGCGCGTGATGAAGAGACCGATAAGATCTTCGGCCTTGAGACAGGAGCCGATGACTATATCACAAAGCCGTTTTCGGTCAAGGAGCTGGCTGCCAGGATCAAGGCCAACATCCGCAGGATCGCGGCACAGAAGCCTCAGAGCGGGGGCGATGTATACGGCCCCTTCAGGCTCGATCGCTCTCTTCAGAGCATAACTAAGGACGGCCGTGGGCTGGAGCTCACTCAGCGCGAGTATGACATCATCTGTTATTTTTTTGCCCGTCCTTCTCAGGTAGTTTCCCGCGAGGAGCTTATGGAGAAGGTGTGGGGATATGACTATTACGGCGATCTTCGTGCCGTCGATGTAGCCATGAGAAGGCTTCGCGAGAAGCTTGAAGACAATCCCGCCGAGCCTAAATATCTGCTTACAAAGCGCGGCGCGGGTTATTATCTGCAGTTCTAAGCAAGAACTGCTGAAAGAAATCTATAAAGGGAGGAAACGATATGTTCAGAAGCCTGCATATGAAGCTGGTTCTTATCATGGTTATAGTCATGGTATCGGTAATGGCCGTAGTAGGCACATTTCTGATAAACTCTGTAACTACATATCATATCGACAACTTCCTTTCGCAGATGACTATGGTGTTCACCCCGCAGTTCATTTCGACACTGCAGGAGACCGAAAAGCAGGCCGAGGATCCGCCGGCCGAGCTTTCGGCTGTTATGGAGGCCTATTCGGGACTTATCGGCGTTGATGAATACCGTGCATTCTACATACTCGATGCCCAGACCGGCAGATATCTTGCCGGTTCCGACGACAGCCTGGCCGACAGCCTTACCCTTACACCCAACATACTCAAAGCCATGAAGGGCGAAGTTGGCGAGGATATCGAGCGTCTGAACGAATATTTCGACGTGGCAGTCCCCATAAATGTCGACGAGGGAAGCGGCTATGTTGTCGGTGTCATCGATACCAAGCAGGAGCTGACAGACTTCAACTGGAATCTGTTCACGATCCTTATCAGAGTTATCCTTTTCGGCATTTTTGTTGCGGTGCTGCTCAGCGTATTCCTTGCCAAGACCATAACCACCCCAATCGAGCGACTTACCGATCAGGCAACAAGGCTTTCGGAGGGTGACTTCAGTCAGCCGGCCGAGATCTATGCTCAGGACGAGATCGGTATCCTGACCCAGACCTTCAACGACATGGCCAACACACTTCAGGATAATATGCAGACCATTGAGGACGAGCGAAGCAAGCTCAACACCCTCTTTACCCATATGGCCGACGGCGTTATCGCCTTTGACCGCAGCGGCAGGATCATGCACATCAATCCCGAGGCCGAAAAGATGCTGGGAAGGACGTTTGATGAAACTTCGGTTTACGGCGATGTTTTCCCCGACCTTGTTATCAGCGAAGACGACATGGCTGCCGACGGCAAGTATATCGAGATCGACTATATGGCCAATAAGCGCTCGCTCAAGATATTCTTCGCTCCGCTCAAGACGGGTGAGGTAAGCGGCGGAATTATGGCCGTGCTTCACGATATCACCCAGCAGAAGAGGCTGGATGATGCGAGAAAGGAATTCGTTGCCAACGTATCCCATGAGCTGAGAACACCTCTGACCAATATCAAGGGCTACAGCGAAACACTTATCGATGCTCAGGACGATATCGACCCCGAAACAAGGAACAGCTTCCTTGGCATCATCTATAACGAGGCCGACCGAATGACGAGGCTCGTCAAGGATCTGCTGACTCTTACCAAGCTGGACCACGACCGTATGGAGGGTGCCGAGCAGAGCGTTGACCTGCTGTCCATCGTCGACAGCGTTGCCTCCTCCATGGCAATCGAGGCCAGGAATCAGGGCGTGGTCATCGAGTGCGACCTGCCTTCCGAGCTGCCCCGCGTAAAGGGCGAGCACGACCGCCTTCAGCAGGTGGTAATGAACATAGTGTCCAACGCAGTCAAGTATAACGTGCGCGGCGGCAAGGTCGGCATAACGGCCTCGTCAGAAGACGGACAGGTATGCGTTGCTGTGGCTGATACGGGCATGGGTATTCCTGCCGACGACCTTCCCAGGATCTTCGAGCGATTCTACCGCGTCGACAAGGCTCGTTCGCGCGAAAAGGGCGGAACCGGTCTTGGCCTTGCCATTGCAAAAGAGATCATCGAGTTCCACGGCGGTACGATCGATGTCGAGCGCCGCGAGGGAATGGGAACAACGGTGTATATGCGCCTTCCGGTGAGAGAGCAGGTGAATGCCGATGCTTGAGAAGTTTAAGAGCCTGCTTCTGGTAGCACTGTGTATTTCGACGATTGTGCTGCTGATGATAAATCTTTCGTTGGGCATTGAGGACGAACAGTTCAGCACTTCGCTTGGCTTATATGAGGCCTATAACTCAGTCGAAGCGGGATTTGGTTCGACGGTGCGTCCTGCCAAAATAGCAGTAGGCGGTGCGGGCGGACTCTATCTGGCTTCGGGTGATGAGGCTACGGTCATGTGGAGTGCAGTCAGCCCTATCCTCTCCGAGGCGCTGGGCTCGGTAACAAAAATAACAGCCATAGATCAGGCAGAGTTTCTTGAAAGGCTGAGAGGATACAGTATTTACACAGGATTTACCTTTTCGGTACCCTTCCATATGCTTCAGTTCTGGTGGACGGGCGAGCAGGGCCTTTCGTCTGTGCAGGCGGCTTCAAACATGGCCCTTGTGGAGAATGATGGCCGGGTCTCGCTCGTTTTCTGCGATTCGGACAAAGGTGAGTATTACTCTGCCGATACTGCAGCAGGTTACGACCGATTCATTGAGTTCTGTATGTCCTACAGCGAATCCAATGCATTTTTTGCAGGTCAGCGCGACGGATATCAGATGCTTGTGCCATATGAGCCGGTGTGGTCAGAAGGGGCATGGTATCCCGTGTATTCGGTGAGCCTTCCTGAGTATTCTGAGGAGGGTACGGTGGATGAAGAGCTGCTGTCGGCCTTCGGGTTCAATCCGTTTCTGGCCGAAACCTACTTCACCACAAGCGGTGATATTGTTTATGTAGAAGGATACAAGGCGCTGTCCTTCAGCTCCGGCGGAAGTGTTATCTACTCGTCCAATGGCGGTGTCGGAATACCAATCGAGGGTTATTCCATGCTGAACGGCAAGGAGGCTGAGGCCCATGCCATCACAGCGGCGGCAAATGTCCTGACACAGATATGCTCGGCGGCATCCTGCCCGGCCGAACTGTCGATCGCAGGCATCGGTGAAAGCGATGGTGGGCTGGTGCTGACTTTTGAAAGGTCTGAAGGCGGCGTTATGATCACTGAAGAGGATGGATATACGGCGGTGGTCAACATTGAAAACGGCAGCATAACTGCCATAAGGCTGCAGCTGGGCAGCTACAGCAAGCTGTCGGAATCCATGTTGCTGCCCATTAATCTTGCATCGGCCCTCATTGAGGGCAGCGGCAATGAGCTTTTTGTCAGATGCCGTGTGAGTGGCGAAGCAGCAGTACCCGAGCTGTGCTTCAGAAGGGGAGGGGTAAGATGAATTGGAGCCAAGCCAAAACAATGCTCATAATGCTGCTTGCAGCAGTCAATATCTATCTTGCCTTTAATATTTATATTCAGCTGCAAGAGAGCACCGAACGCGAAACGGCGATGGCATCGGAGGCCTGCGATCTTCTGGAAGACAGAGGCTTTGAGATAGAGCGCGGCGCATTGCTGGACCTTCCCGAAACGGTGGATTCCTATGTGTTTGAAAGAGATGAAGAGGCAGAGGCAAAGGCGGCCGAAACTCTTCTGGAGGATATGAATGAATCGACACCCGGCGGCGGCATCAGGACATTTATGTCGGATAGCGGTAGCGTCACCTTCCGAAGCGGCGGATTTGTAGAGATACTTTATGATGAAATAACAGAAGAGCAGCTTGCGGCCTTTCTCGATCCCGTATCGAGTGATGGAGCCGATACAGAGGTTTCGAGCTCTGAGGACGGATACAGCCTTTTGCTGAATGGCATCAGGGTAAGGGGCACGAGGATCGAAAAAAATGAGTCGGGATACATGGGTACATGGATCTTTTCGTCTTCGGCACTGGTCGACGGAGTGTCGGCTTCGCGAGCATCGCTTATTTTGAATATAGGCAGCCTTCTTGAAGAGCAGGGTCTTGCCTCTGTCGATGGAGCCGAGTGCATATACATGCTCTTGCCTCATCAGAACGGCGATCTCAGGCTGGTTCCGGCATGGCAGCTGACCTGCGGAGAAGACACTCTGCTCATGAGCGCGGTCACAGGCGAACTGATATCATAAATATGTTAAAACCGTCTTTTATTTTTGCACAATATATGATATGATATTAATGTGTAGTGTTCTGCCCAAAATCAGGCGGGGCCGGCATAAAGACGACCAACATTGCCTTGAAAAAGGCCATATCCATAAAGATTGGCGGGATTTTAATGAATAAAAAGATAGCAATCAAGGGCGGAAATACCCTTAATGGCGAAATTAATATCAGCGGTGCAAAGAATGCGGCGGTTGCCATCATTCCCGCGGCACTTCTCGTTGACGGCGTTTGCCGCCTCGAAAACATTCCCAATATCGTGGACGTTATGGTCCAGCTTGATATCGTAAAGGGAATGGGTGCGGACGTTAAGTTTATCACACCTACCATCGTCGAGATCGACAGCCGTAATCTCGACCGCAGCAATCCTCCCTTTGAGCTGATGCGCAAACTTCGAGCTTCCTACTATCTCATGGGCGCGTTGCTCAGCCGTTATCACGATGTTGAGGTAGCTATGCCCGGCGGATGCAACTTCGGCGGCGTAAGACCCATCGACCTTCATATCAAGGGCTTTGAGGCTCTTGGCGGCGAAACATCGGTTAAGGAGGGCGGTTTTGTATGTGTTAAGGCTGAGAATGGTCTTCACGGCAAGAATATTTTCCTCGATGTCGTTTCGGTAGGCGCCACAATGAACATTATGCTGGCAGCAACCCTTGCTGAGGGTCAGACAGTTATTGAAAATGCGGCCAAAGAACCTCATATCGTTGATCTTGCCAACTTCCTTAATGCCATGGGCGCCAATGTAATGGGCGCAGGCACCGATGTTATCAAGATCACAGGTGTCGATAAGCTCCATGGCGGCACATATTCCATCATTCCTGATCAGATCGAGGCAGGAACATATATGGCTGCAGTCGCTGCAACAGGCGGCAGCCTCCTTATCAAGAACATCATCCCCAAGCACCTCGAGTGCATCAGCACAAAGCTTGTTGAGATGGGCTGCGAGGTCACATATACCGACGACACCGTTCGTGTAACACGCACCGGTGAGATCCATCGCACAAACATCAAGACGATGCCTTATCCCGGCTTCCCCACCGATATGCAGCCTCAGATGGCTATTCCCCTCTGCCTGGCACAGGGCGCGTCGGTCATCACCGAGGGTGTATGGGACAGCCGTTTCCGTTATGTCGACGAGCTTCGCAAGATGGGCGCTGAGATCCATGTTGATGGCAAGGTCGCCGTATTCAATGGAGTCGACCGTCTTATGGGGGCACCAGTAACAGCCTATGACCTGCGTGCAGGCGCCGCAATGATCATTGCCGGTCTTGCTGCGATCGGCGATACCACCATCAGCGACACACGCCATATCGAACGTGGTTATGATGATATCGTTGGCAAGCTGAGGAGCGTCGGCGCTATCATCGAGTATGTTGAAGTACCCGGTGAAGCCGAATAAATGAACTGTTTCTGTTCTTTTACAAGCGGCTCCAAGGGCAACAGCGCCATATATATCAAGGATAACACCCGCATCCTTATCGATGCAGGAACAAACACCAAGTATATAACCTCCTGTCTTAAGGAGCTGGGGCTGACGGTCAAAGATCTGACGCATATCGTTCTTACCCATGCCCACCGCGACCATATTTCGGCGCTTCCGGTGCTGCTCAAGCACACCGATGCCCGCCTTGTGTGCAGCGAGGGTACATATCAGCAGCTTCCTGTAATGGTGGACGAGCCCATCCTCTTTTGGGAGGGCGAGAGCCTGACCCTCGGTGATGTTGAGGTAAAGACTGCGCCTACCCCTCACGACTGTTTCGGCAGCTGCTGCTACAGCTTCGGTGAAGGCGAGGGCAGCCTTGCCTATTGCACCGATCTTGGAAAGGTCACTCCCGAAATATTCGAGCTTATGCGCAGGTGCCGCAATCTGTTCATCGAGTCGAACCACGATGTGGAAATGCTTAGAAACGGACCCTATCCCTATTATCTCAAGCAGAGGGTGTT
>JAFOHJ010000181.1 GCA_017421885.1 Clostridia bacterium | reverse complement strand
TGGTCGAAGCAGAGCAAGGTGTGCTGCTGACATAGATCTCTGAAATGGCTGTGAGGCAGGCAGAATCCGCTTTTTGTAGGCGCGAGGATGCCTTCATCCAGCAGATGCTCGGTGTCTTCACTCATGCGGAACTCAAAGGCCTTGGAAGCCTCGAGGCCCGAAGCACTGTCGGCAAAAATGATAAGGGCATTGGAGGGGATATAGTCGAGGGCAGAGGCTGTTTTTTCGTAAACATGAGGAAGATATCGATCCAGGCAGGCAAAGGGGGCCGTTTCACGTATGCGCTCGATATCCTCAAGAAGAGTGTTGCGCAGGATATCGGAGGCACCTTTGGCCCTGACAAACTTATCAAGCTTTCTGCACAGACCTTCTGCTCCGCCTTCTGCGAGTGACGGCAGAACTTCACGGGCAGGGATGATGTCGAAAAAGGGGATGTTTTCCGTGCGTCGCTGGGTGAGAGGATCAAAGTGGCCGAGGGAGTCGACGGTGTCACCCCAGAACTCAGCACGGACCGGATGCTCTTCGCCGGAGGGGAAAACATCGAGGATACCGCCGCGCAGAGCAAACTGGCCGGGGCCTTCTACCGAATCGGAGCGGACATAACCCCATTTTACAAGGTCATTGCAGAGCCTATCCAGTTCATAATCCTCGCCTACTTCGAGGGTAGCGATGGAGGAAGACAGAACTTCGCGTGGAATAGTGTAGAGCATAAGGGCCTCTGGCGTAGCAAACATGGCTCCCGATACCCCGCGCATAAAGCTGCTGAGGGCGCGGAGACGCCTGTGTTCATGCTCGCGCGAGGCGTTTTCAATATTGTGGAATACAAGGTCACGGGCCGGCAGATATATGCCCTGTTCACCCGAAAAGGCGGCATAGTCGGCGGCAAGAGCCTCGGCGGCGCGTTCATCACGGGCCACCACCAGTATAGGCCTTGAAAGTTCGAGCCTCAGAGCTGCGGCGAAATGGGCCTGATGAATAGGCGACATTCCGTATGCTGAGACTGCTTTTTTGCCCGACCTGACCTCCGCCAGAAGCTCTCGGTATTCGGGGGATTCTCTGATAAGGTCGATAAGAAGCGGCATTTTTCACTCTCCTTTACAACGCAGTACGCCCCGTTCCGGCAGGGAACGGGGTATCTACGGGTCGAAAACTGTTATAAAGACAGGAATTATTTAGATTCTTCGGGGATGAAGCTCTTTCCGTTAAAATCCTGCATTGCGGCATCTACACCACTTCTGACAATGGTCAGAGCGGCATCGGGAGCGGCTTTGACACCCTGATAAGCATCGGTATCGAGCTCATCGAGGACATAATCCTTCATATCCTCTCCGCCGGGAGCGCTGACACCGATTTTTACACGGGGGAAGCGGTCGGACTGAAGCTGATAGATAATACTCTTGATGCCGTTGTGTCCGCCGTCGGAGCCGGCGCGCTTAACTCTGAGGCGGCCGGTGTGGATGCTGATATCGTCATACATGATGATGATATTCTCGGGCGGAACATTATATGCCGAAGCCATGTCGCGGACTGCCTCGCCCGAGAGGTTCATGAAGGTCTGAGGCTTCATGATAAGAAGATTCTTGCCCTCATAGGTGCAGGTGACATAGGTAGCCTTGCACTTTGCCTTGGTGATGCGGCCTGCTCCAAGCTTTTCGGCAAGAAGGTCGGCGGCAAGGAAACCGGCGTTATGGCGTGTTGTCTGATATTTGGGGCCGGGATTGCCCAGGCCTGCGATTATATAGTCGATCTTGGCAGGTTCTGCTGCCGGTTTTTTACGTCTGAAAATAGGGAACACCTACCATTTGGATATTCTGGGCTGGAGAGCCGTTAAAAAAGGAACCGGCCCGCAGGCCGGTTCCGCGGATAAACTTAGATGTAGAGCTCGGAGACCGAGTCGTCGTTGACCATTCTTCTGATGGCTTCGCCGAAATGCTCGGCAACAGAGATAACGCCCAGCTTCTCGCACATCTTTTCTTCGGGAACGGGGATTGTGTCGAGGACCAGAACCTTGTCCATGACACTGTCAGTAATGCGCTGGATAGCGGGACCGGAGAGGACACCGTGGGAAGCGCAGGCTGTTACCGACAGAGCGCCGCCTACCTCGATGATGGCCTTTGCGCCGTGGCACAGAGTGCCGGCTGTGTCGATCATGTCGTCGAGAAGGATGGCATGCTTGCCCTTAACGTCACCGATGATGCTCATGACCTCGGATACGTTTGCCATGGGACGGCGCTTCTCAATGATTGCCAGAGGCAGACCCAGCTTCTCAGCGAACTTTCTGGAGCGAGCAACAGCACCGAAGTCGGGAGAAACTACTACATAGTCAGGGTTGCCGATGCCGACTGTCTTCTCAAAGTAGGGGAGAAGTACGGAGGAACCCAGCAGGTTGTCGAAGGGAATATCAAAGAAGCCCTGGATCTGAGCTGCATGGATGTCCATTGTCAGAACATGGTCGATGCCGGCTGTTGTCAGCAGGTTGGCGACCAGCTTTGCCGAGATGGGATCACGAGCCTTTGTCTTGCGCTCCTGTCTTGCATAACCGAAGTAGGGGATGACAGCGATGATCCTCTTTGCGCCTGCGCGGCGGAGAGCATCTGTCAT
>JAFOHJ010000180.1 GCA_017421885.1 Clostridia bacterium | reverse complement strand
CAGTCACCCTTCGGGTGCCAGCTCCTTTCAAAAGGAGCCTTGGACGCGAGGTGCCGTTCTCTTAGCCCTCTTTGGGAAAGAGGGTGGCGCCGTTAGGCGACGGGTGTTTGGCACGGCAATCCCCCTGAAAACCACCATATCCCTCCATTCCCGATGGCTATACTCCCCCTTGACATCAAATATCCCTGCGTGTTTTGTTCCATGCCGACACCAATGCTATCATGGAAAAAAACAAAGGAGGAAGCTGTATGTTATACTATGTCAACTGCGATCAAGATATGAGGGTCAGAATGGTGGCCAACTGCTTTGCATCCGAGGTGCCGGGAATGCGACTTATCACCGGCGAGAAGCTGGTGATGGACCTTACACGCGCCATCGTCAACAAAGAGCCCGACCGCCTGCCCAAGGTCGAGCGCGGACTTCTTGTCATGGATCTCGACTATGTGCTCAGAGGCCGATCGGTCACCATGGCCGGGGTGATCGAGGATATTTTCATCCCCCTGCTGCGTGAGGGCAAGACCATATGGCTCTACGGCCGCGATCACCGAGATATCATCTCTCACCCGGCCTTCGACCCGGTGAGAGACCTTCTTGAGGAATACGACCTTATGGCAAATATCATCTAAATCAGAACACCGCCCCAAAATGGGGCGGTGTTTTTCGGTTTATGACATCATTTTATTCACTGCTTCGAGTATCATGCCGGTCTTGTCGGCATCCAGCTCGCATTCAAGCAAGGCTTTATCCTCGATGACAAGGGGGCGCTCCATCATCACGCCGAGACCCTTGAGAAAATCAAGGCCCATACCGCGCACCGACTCCGATACGCTGCCTGCAAGCAGCCTGCAGAGGGCGGCGGCAATAAGAAAATCGCCATAAGGGCCGGCATGCTCGCCGTCTTTATAATAGAGGTCGATGGAGGGATGCCTGAGCTGCACCTCCTGCCAGATCTCACCGATAGGGCAGAGGAGAGCGCCCGTTTCATCTGCAAGCCTGCGGCAGGTGTCGATCATCTTCTGCTGGTTTTCGGGCATACGGCGCTCGGCCCATGTCATATAGACCACCGGCTTCACTCCGCAGCGGCGGCAGAGGTCGATTATATCCCTTCCCTCGCGCATGGTCGACTCGATGGGGGGATAGGGGTGAGCCGCCTGCTGGATGACACAGTAGTCATAGCCGCCGTGAAGCAGGTTGAAGCGGAGGGCGAAATATTCCTTTCGGTGCCACGCAAGCTCGCGGCCCGAATAGGCCAGCATGGTGACGGAGGGCTTTTCGCCGGTGGTCTTTTCGACAAAGCGGGCGAAAAGCTCGGGCATATCGTTAAAGAAGGTATGGCTGTTGCCTAAAAACAGAACTTTCATCATTATCCCTCCCAAAAAGACTTATTCGCGGTCAAGCTTTTCGATCATAGCGGCCGATACATCAATGGCATGGGCAAGGTCGAAATATTCGCTGTGCTCGAGGGGCGAGTGGCTGACTCCGTCCTTCGAGGGGATGAAGATCATGGCGCAGGGCACCTTTTCGCACAGGATGTGGGCATCGTGGCTGGCTCCGCTGAGCATACGGCGGCAGCTGTAGTCCTTCTCTTTGCAGGCCTCCTCAAGCAGGTCGACAAGATGAGGCTCCATTACGCCCGGCTCGATGGAAACCAGAGGCTCGAAAACATATTCAACCCCGGTCTCTTCCTTGACCTCCTCCAGCTTCTGCATCATCTTTATAAGAACGGCATTGACGTTCTCCATTCGGGACGAGCGGCAGTCGATGGTCCACTCGACCTCGCCTGCGACCGTGTTGAGGGCGTTGGGGCTGACCCTCATATAGCCCACGGTGGCAACGGTGCCTTCGCCTACCTCGCGCGCCCAGCCGGGGATGAGGGAGATGACCTTGGCCGCCGCTTCGACGGCATCGTGGCGCATATCCATAGGTGTGCTGCCGGCGTGGTTGGCCTCGCCGCGCATTGTGATGCGGTAGCGCCTGAGACCGGCAATGACATCTACAAGGCCCAGCTCGATGCCCTTGGCATGAAGGACGGGGCCCTGCTCGATGTGCACCTCTAGGAAGCATCTGACCTTTTCGGGGTCGAGGGCGCAGGTGCCGATGTCCTCGGGCTCAAGGCCGAAGCGCTTCATGGCATCATAAAGGCTCTCGCCGCTGGGATCCTTGTATTCCTTAAGCTCGCGGACGGTCCTCGCGCCGATCATAGCCTTGCTGGAGAGGAAGCCGATGCCGTACATGATGCCCTCTTCATCGTTGAAGGCGCATACATCTATAGGATGGCGCAGCTTTGCGCCCGATTCGCGGATGACTCTGACCGTTTCGATGGCCGCGACCACACCGGCAATGCCGTCGTATGCGCCGCCCGAACGGACCGTGTCGTAGTGAGAGCCTATCATGATGGCGGGAGCATCGGGGTCGGTTCCCTCAAGCCTGCCGATAAGGGCTCCTGTTGCATCGAGCCTTACCGAGAGGCCGGCCTCTTCCATGGCATTTCTGAGATAATCTATGGCCTGCCTTGCCTCGTTTGTAAAGGGCAGGCGTGTGACACCCTCGCCGGGTGTTGCTGTAAACTCGCGCAGAGCCTCAAGATGCTCCTTTACACGCTGGGTGATATCTTTAACCTGTGTCATAACGGCACTCCTTTTCTTTATATTAATATCAGCATACCATATTGCGGCCTCATGGGCAATATTCCGTTGGAAAAAGTGCGGCATGGGGGTATAATATCATCATACACCTGAAAGGACACCGATAATTTTGTAGGGGCGATTCACGATTCGCCCGAGCGGGCGAGCAATGCTCGCCCCTACATGGCCAAATACCCTCTTCACTATTACTTCTTACCTATTACCTAAAAAAACCGCCCCGAAGGGCGGTTTTTTCTTATTCTGCGTATATTGTCACATACTCGCTGAGGGGAACAAAGGCACTATCCACGAGCATCACGCGGATATATCCATCCGCAAGCTGAGACGAAAGGTCGAACTCATGTGTGCCTGCCGTAATGGCCTGCATCTTTATTCCGGTCATCATGCCTTCGTCATCATGCATGGCCATGACAAGGGTGCCGCCGGTATTGCTCTCGGCCTTAAGAAGGCTGCCCTCGCTCCACAGCACCGAGTTCACACGGCTCTCATGGGCGATGATCTGATCCTTGATCCATGTGTTGCCGTTGCTGTTGGGCAGCTGGGTGTTCTGCGAAAGGATGCCCATGAAGAGGGTCACCATATCGTCCATGGTTATGGTCAAATAGGAAGAAAGGCCTGTCTCGGCAGCGGCTGCGTTGATGAAGGTGGTCTTTTCGTTCTGAACAGCAACGGTGGTCATATACCTGCTGCCCGCCTCGACGATGATGCCGAACATCTCGCCAAGATTGACTGTGATTCCGTCCTTCTCCATGACAAGGCCGTCGAAGGAGTTTACAAGACCGACAAGAACGACCTCGGCCCTGGGGTTGAGCTCGTGGATGGTCTTTACGATATCGTCGATATAGATGACGGTGTTGACATAGTCGTAGACATAACACTCGATCAGTACTGTCATAAGATCGGCAAGGTCAAGGCCCATCATTGTGCCCAGGCCCATTCCGGCAAAATACTCCTTTGCCATAGCCAGCGCCTCGCCGATGCGCGCTGCCTTCTCGGCTCCGAAAAGCTTGGTCCAGCCCAGCTCGACAGCCTTGCCGCTCATAAAGCTCTTAATGAATATTGTTATCCCGATGGCGAGATTAACGTTAAGGGAATTAAGGATGATGCTGGCAGTGATGATGCTGGCAGTGATGATGGCAGTGATGGAGATGAGATCATAGAGGTTGTTCCCCCTCAGGTCAATGAATAAAAGCCCTGCTTTGGCATAGATGGCGTTAAATTAAAACAAATAAGCGGTAAGCGCCACTTGCCGTGGGTGTGCCTATGCATGGTCAAAAGCTTATAATTTATCTGCAAAAGGGTTGCTTTAAAGCAGCCCTTTTCGTGTGTTTTAGGGGGCTTTTGCGTATCTTTGCTAAAGCGCAAGTTAAAAATGAGATAGTGCATTTTTCTTTAAGAGGACGGCAGGCACAGACCTATATGCAAGAGATTAAAAAATGGTAAACAAATTTATTTTCTTTTATTGATATTTAAAAGCATTTATGGTATCATATATTTATAAGGGCGAGGATATATAAGCCCTGTTATATAAGGAGAGAAAAGATGAGTAAATACAATGCCTTTGAAAACTTTTTAAAGACCTTTAATAAAGCAGCTGATTGCATTGGCCTTACCGAGCAGGAAAGAATAAAGCTTTCCATGCCCGAAAGACAGGTAGAGGTGTATCTTCCCGTTCGCATGGATGATGGAACAATCCGTATGTTCGAAGGGTATAGAGTTCAGCACAATTCCTTCAGGGGTCCGTACAAGGGTGGCCTTAGGTATCATCAGCAGGCCGATATAAACGAGGTGCGTGCGCTTGCAGCATTGATGAGTATAAAGTGCGCCGTTGCAGATATTCCGTACGGCGGCGGAAAGGGTGGTATAACCGTAAATCCCTCGTCACTTAGCGAGGGTGAGCTTGAAAGGCTTACCAGGGCGTACGTTGATGCTATCTATCCGGTAATCGGCCCAACGGTTGATATCCCAGCGCCGGACGTAAATACGAACGGCAAAATTATGGGTTGGTTCTGCGATGAGTATTCCAAGCTTTCACACAGCTTTACACCTGCAGTTGTAACGGGCAAGCCCATTGCCATTGGTGGAAGCAAGGGCAGGGAGGAGGCAACCGGCCTAGGCGTTGTTATAGCGGCAAAGGCAATGCTTGCTAACTACGGCGTGGAGCTTAAGGGAAAGCGTGTGGCCGTTCAGGGTAACGGAAACGTTGGTAGCGTGGCGTCTAAATATTTTGCAAAGGAAGGCGCAGTTGTTGT
>JAFOHJ010000179.1 GCA_017421885.1 Clostridia bacterium | reverse complement strand
TCGGATGGCTGGAATGCCATTCACTGGAACAGCGCCGATGCCTCTTTCATAAAAGAGAACTATCAGCTTTATGAGACATATCGAAGTGCTCTCGACACCATGAACAGCCAGCGTGCCGAGATAAACCGCCTTAATCGTGCCCTCGAATACTCTCAGAAGGCCGAGCAGGAACGCAGAAGGCTGACCAGCGATGTTGCTCACGAGCTTAAGACCCCTCTTGCCGTCATCCACAGCTATGCCGAGGGCCTTCAGGAGCATATTGCCGACGAAAAGCGCGACAAATACCTCGAAGTTATCCTCTCTGAGACCGAACGTATGGATGCCCTTGTACTGCAGCAGCTCGATCTTTCCCGCCTTGAGGCAGGACGCATCAAGCTTGCCCGTGATGAGTTTTTACCTGCGCCTCTTATACGCGATATTTTCGGACGTTTCGACCTTATTGCCGAAGATAAAGAGCTTGATATCACCTTTGATCTCAACGAACAGCTTATTATAACCGCCGATGAAGCAAGGCTTTCGCAGGTCATCACAAACCTTGCCTCCAACGCCGTCAAATATACGCCTAACGGCGGAAAGATAAAGGCTGCGCTCAAAGCTGGACAGTCGATGTTCACCGTATCGGTATATAACGACAGTCCTCCCCTTTCTTCTGAGGCCCTTGAGCATGTATGGGATCCCTTCTACCGTGCCGACAAGTCGCGCAGTACAAAAGGCACCGGCCTGGGCCTTGCCATCTCCAAGCAGATAGTCGAGCTTCACGGCGGCACCTGCAGGGTCTATAACACAAAAAGCGGTGTTGTTTTCAGCTTCACTATTCCCTATTAAACATCAAAAGACCACCCTAATGGGTGGTCTTTCTGTTTTATCTGTAAGTTATGATCTTAAAAAGCTTATAGGGCACCATGATATACAGCAGATAACCCAGCAGATATCCATGACCTCCAAAAAGTCCATAGAGGAAACCTCCGGCTCCCTCAATATGCCAGCTCGGAGGGAAAATCGTCAGGAGCGCTCCTGCAAACGGGAAAAACATAACCACCGCCAACACCAGCTTCAAATCAAGAAGATCAACATATCGGTTGTGATATCCGATCACAAAGCACATAACCGGCAGCAGAAACACCATAATATGCCACGCAATATTATATACTATGCCGCTTATGGGGAGCTTGTCCAAAAGAAAGCTGCATACGCAGCCTATGGGGGCGAAAAAGGCTTTCACTCCAAGCGCCATAAAAACCACACTCGGCAATGTTATCATGGCTAGCGACGGCATAAAAGGCAGCTTCTGCCTTATGGCATTGTCGCCCAGCTTGTGCCACAGATATATCACGACAAAAGACATGGCCATGGGTGCGGTCTTTTCAACAAAATCCAGTCCGTTTATCCCGCTTCTCGCAATTAGCCAATCAAGAATGATACTCAGCAGCAGCGGGACCATGCCCCATATTCCAAGAAGAATGACCCTCGTGCGCTTATCCATGTTTCTTACACTCCTTTGAAGGTCAGGCGCACTACCTGAGGCTCTTCCCCTCCCGTAAGAACAATGGTATCGCTGTCAATGTGCATAACCGGCCTGTCGTCCCACATGGCCATAAAGGGCTCTGCCTCGGCCACAACATCGTGGCCCATTTCGCCCTCTCTGTAATGCATGGGAACTATCACCTTGGCGCCCAGCGCCAACGCGACATTTTTAGCCTGCTCGGCATCAATGGTATAGTGTCCGCCGATGGGAACAAGCAGCGTATCGCACTTGCCTATTGCCTTCACCTGCTCTTCAGAGAGCAGATGTCCAAGGTCGCCGCAGTGAACCACCGAAAGGCCGAAAGCTTCGAAAATATGTATCAGATTGTTGCCGCGAAGAGCACCCTGCTGTCCGTCGTGATATGTTTCTACAGTTCTCACATTAAAAACCGGCTCGCACTCATAAGGAACTATATCCACAGCTTCTGTATAACCGTGGTCGCCGTGATGGTGACTGCAATATACCGCATTGGCTTCTGTCTTGAACTCAGGAAGACCGCGAACGCCTGTATAGGGGTCGACCACGATCGACATTCCGCCTGCCTCCAGCTTCCAGCAGGAAAGGCCAAGCCATCTGACTTTGATATTTGACATATTTCTTCCTCCCTTTTCTTTATCTTTATTAAACTCTCTTTTCCATTATCACTTTACCGTCAAGATCCTTCCAGATGAAGAGGCTATCCTCAAAAATCATATAACCGTGATGGCTGTTCTGTTTGGGTATCGACACCGAGCCGGGATTCATATAAATAAATCCATTATGTTCGGTGCAGGCCGGGACATGGGTGTGTCCGCACAGCAGAACCGTTCCCTCTGCCATGGGAGGAGGATCATTCTCGCCGTGCAGATGGCCGTGTGTGGCATAAATACCAACTCCGCCGTCGCAGATAAAAGCATAGTCGGCCAGCACCGGGAAGCTGAGCACCATCTGATCGACCTCGGCCTCACAGTTTCCTCTTACAGCCAGTATCTTATCCTTCAGAGGATTAAGCATCTCTATGACCTTCTTTGGAGCATATCCCTCGGGCAGGTCATTTCTCGGGCCATGATAGAGAATATCGCCAAGGAAGAGCATTCGGTCAGCCTTTTCGGCTTCAAATGCCGCAAGCAGCTTTTCGCAGTAATAAGCCGAACCGTGAAGGTCGGATGCAATGAACCATTTCATATCTTTTCTCCTTAATATCTTATTTTAAACACCGCTTTTGCCTCTGACAGCGCTGCAATCATATCCTCGCGCTGTTCATCCAGCAGTATCTCACATTCCTCGTTAACCGCTTCATAAGGGATCAGCTCGCTGTCAAGTGCAATGCGGTAATCCCTCGTCATCCCGGAAAACAATGCATATATCTCTGCATTGCCCGAAAGAGAGGGCTCAAGGACGACAGCGGCATAATCTGAGGTGAATATTCTTATCTCACCCGGGCTGAAAACACCGGGAAAATCGACCTCGGCATCATATGACAGCTGCTCTGCCCCTTCTTTATACGACATATATGCCCTGAACGGCAGGCCGAGCCAGAACGCCAACATAGCAACCGTAAGAGCCGCGGCCGTCAAAATAATCATCTTTCTGTTCATCAGTATCCTTTCTCAGAGTTATACGTTTCTACAATAATATGATAACACATATATGCGCGTATGTCATGAAAATTATTTACTAACATTCATCTGCTGTGTTATCATAATAAAAAACAAAACAAAGGAGATGCCAATATGAACAAAAAATATTCGTGGGGAATGCTCAGCTCCCCTGCCCTAAAAAATCTTGCCGACCAGGGTGCCGTCGTCCTTATGCCCGTGGGCGCCATCGAGCAGCACGGCCCACATCTGCCCGTAGCCACCGATCTTATCACTGCCGAGTGGGTAAGCTTTCTTACCGCCGAAAAGCTCGATGCAAAAGGTGTTCCCGCGGTCGTTGCCCCTTCCTTTGCAATTGCAAACTCGATGCACCACATGAGCTTCGCCGGAAGCCTGAGCATAGAGCCGCGCACATTTATAAAATACTTCTTTGTTCGATTGGAATATTATTCGCATCACTAAAAATAAAATAATATAATGCATCAAAAGCCATATC
>JAFOHJ010000178.1 GCA_017421885.1 Clostridia bacterium | reverse complement strand
CATAGTGGTTATGGGCTGTGCAGGGCGAGGTGCGGCCCTCGCTGCCGTAAGAACGGTCTTCTTCCCACTCGGTATACTCGGTGGGGGTGACGACCTCCCAGCCTTCGAAGTCATCGCGGTTTTTTTCAAAGCTCTCACAGCGGATGTGGCTCTCGCAGAACTCAAACTCCGAAAGGTCGGGCTCGGTCAGGCAGGTCTCGATGGTCTCCACTCCATAGGAAAGCTTCTTGTGGCCGCACACCTCGCAGATGCCGCGTTTGACGGTCAGCTTCTCGGTGACCTTGACGAAGTGGCTTTCGTCGCCGTGCTTCTCGCAGCCGTAATAGCCGTCCACCTCGTTCTCGGAGCCTATGTAGATATCGACATAGCCCACATCCTCATTCAGTTCGGGCGAGTAGGGCAGATTGTGGAGGGCAAGATGTTCGGATGTCACAGGCTCGATGTCGCCTGCCTGCGATATGGTGTAGTCGGCGCCGTCTTTAGGCGGTATGGCAGAATGGAAGCCTGCCGGGGGCCATATATCCCCGTCGGCCGAGGCAATAATGCCGCAGCCCAGCAGGGCGGCCATCGCAGCGGCGATAAGGGTCTTATAGGGGAAGCAGCGGTTCTTGTTAAGCATATTGTTGATCCTCCTTTCAAACTTAATCGAAAAGCTGTGTTCGGGTGCCGGTTCGGGATAGCGGTCCAGCCACTTTTCGGCGGCTTGGTCCATGGCATCAAATATCTGATGGTCGGTCAGCTTCATTTGTTATCTTCCTCCTTCCGTATCTTTTCAAGCTCGAGTGCAAGGCGATCCTTGGCTCTCGTCAGGCTTCGGGTGACGGTGCCCTCCTTTTTGCCCAGCATATGGGCGATCTCGCGGGTGGTAAGGCCAAGATGGAACTTTAGCATCAGCAGGGCGCGATAGTCGGCGGGCAGCCCGGCGATGGCATCACTGAGGCCGAAGGGCTCGTCCTGCGGTGACGGCAGATACACCTGTTCTTCAAAGGGGAGGGTCTCGGGCAGCCGCCTGCGTTTTCGCCAGAGGTCGATGGCCTTGTGCTCGACTATCGAGAGGAGGAAGGCCTTTATCCTCGGGCCCTTAAGCTCCCACAGCCGGTCGATGTTGTCGAGAACGACAAGGAAGGCATCATGGGTGATGTCTTCGGCATCCTGCTCGTTGTGCAGGATATCGTTTGCGGCGTGAAACATCAGGTTTTTATATTGGTTATAGATGGCGGTGAAGCGGCTGCGGCTGTCGTCGCCCTCTATGGCTGAGAGAAAGATCAGCATCCTCTGCCCTCCTTTCTTTTTGTCTTTCACCCTCTTATACGAAATTGAGGCGCGATTTCGGACAGTAGTTTTGGAAAAATTATATGGCCCTCTCCGTATGCTGTGCATCTAAGCCCTCTTTGGGAATACCCTGAAGGGCACTTAGAGGGTGGCAGGCGAAGCCTGACGGGTGTTTGGCTCTGCCTTCCCCTCGATGGGGAAGGGGGACCGCCGCACGGCGGTGGATGAGGTGAACTGCGTCCAGTTACCAGTAAAGCGCTTCGCGACCCCTCATCAGTCGGCACAAGGCCGACAGCTTCCCCACGGAGGGGGAAGCCATTTTGCCAAACACGCGTCAGACAGCTGTAGGGGCGAGCATTGCTCGCCCGCAAAGAAAAAGCCGCCCGAAGGCGGCTTTTTATGTATCAATATTTTTCCCTTACCCCTGTCTGCGGAATAAACCTCTGAGGATCTCAAAGCCGGTTTTGATCTGCATTATTGCCAGAGGCAATGCGGCAAAGCCGAGGAGAGGCGCCATTATGTCCATGTTGCCGCCGCTCAGATATTGCGTAAAGTTCTGCACCATGCCGAGGCTCAGCCTGCCTATGCCGAGAAAATAATAGCTGTTTATCGCCTCCATGGCATAGCATCTGTGCCCTACCCAGAAGGCAAAGCCCAGCTCGATGGTGTCCATCAGCCTGAGCTGCCATTCGGCAAGGGGCAGGCCGAGGAAGTTGCCGTCGATGGCATAGAAAAACAGGCTCGATACCCTGCCGGGGATGAACATGAACAAAACGGCCGGCAGCAGAAAGAGGGCGAGAGCAAAGGAGAAAGGCCCTGTATCCCGGCGGCTTTGAAGTCCGCACCAGGCCGCAAACCACGGCGGCAGGATAACTGCAAGGCCGGAAAGGTCGCGCAGGCATTCGCGCCACAGCGTTGATTCGGGCTTTGACGCAAGGGCAGCAAGCAGAACGGCAGCGGCTCCAAAGGCCAGAGGAGCGAGGCCGCAAAGAAGGGTTTTAAGTCTTTTATCCATAATGTACTCTCCTTTCGTCGCTATTTGCCATAGAGTATGGCCTCAAGATTATCCTCAACTATCGTTCTGGGATAGAAGGTGAAGTATATTTCTCCCCTGTGGAAGCAGATGTAATGGCTGCCGCATCGCCTGAAGGTCTGCCACGAGTGGAGCTCCTTGGAATCGGTGATCGAGGTTTTGTCGCGGGGGGTCACCACCTCGATTGTGCCGAGATATTCTTCGCCGTCATAGAAATCCATCTCGGCGATCACCGAAAGGCGCATCCTGCCTGCAAACTCGGCGGTATCGCCTATGCTGAGAAGGTTGGGGCCATCCCCTCCAAACAGCAAGGATATGTCATCCACCTCGATGGTGCGGTCGGCCTCTTTCATGGGCGCTATCCGGGGCATAAGAAGCGAGGTTATTATGTTTTCCTCCATCTCAAAGCTGTCGTCAATGCGGATCGTGAGGCTGTCTGCGTTTTTGATGAAGGAGATATCCGATGCCCTCTGCTCAAAGGGCATAATTGCCAGCACCAGCAGGCACAGAAGCAGGAACACTCCGATGCCCCTGAGCACCTTTTTGAGGGGGCCCATATAATAGAGCCTGTAGGCGTGAAAACGCGAGAGCCACAGTTTGTGTCTGAAGCGGCGCGAGAACTCGTGCTCGTCGAGCGGAGGCTCGATGCTGCCGAGCCATATATCCACAGCCTGTGAAGAATATTTTCTCAGGTCGTCGTCATGGATGGTCATATCTGCTCTTCCTCCCTTCGCATTTTCTCCAGCTCGCGGGAAAGGCGTTCCTTTGCCCGGGTTATGGTCTTGGCAACGGCGCTCTCCTTCTTGCCCAGCATACGGGCGATCTCCTGCGTGGTGAAGCCCATGTGGAAGCGCAGCAGGATCACCGAGCGATAGTCACCCGGAAGGGCGGCGATAGCCTCGCTCAGGCCGATAGGCTCGGGAAGATGAACGGCGATGCCGCTCTGTTCTTCATAGGGGGCCGAGTCGGGCATACGCTTTTTCCGCCTCCACAGGTCGATGGCCTTGTTTTCGGTCACCATAAGCAGAAAGGCGCGGGTAGCAGGGGCATCGGGGTCGCGCAGGCGATCCAGGTTTTCGATGGCGACAACAAAGGCCTCGTGAACCATATCCTCGGCATCGTGGGTATTTTTCAGGATCCTGTATGCCGAGTGGAACATAGAGTTTTTGTATTTGTTATAGATGGCGGTGAAGCGTGCTTTGCCTTCATCGCTGTCTATCATCATAAGGTAGGCCAGCACAGGGCTCACCCCTTTCGTTTTCTCTCTTTATATTATTATACGAATAACCTAGCCTTTTTTGGACAGGTTTTATAAAAATATTTTTTATGGCCCTCTCAGTTTGTTTTGTAGGCAAGCCCTCTTCGGTGAAGAGGGTGGCAGGCGAAGCCTGACGGGTGTTTGGTACGGCACATTTGCTGAAAACCGCCATATCCCTCCGAGCTCACTGGTTGTGTTGTCGGTCAGCAAGAATGGAGGGATCGAACGTTTCCCATAAGAGCTCTACGCCAAACCTCAGTCACTTCGTGACAGCTCCTTTCCCAAAGGAGCCTTAGACGCGGGGACAATTTGCCGTCAGACAGCTGTAGGGGCGAGCATTGCTCGCCCGCAAAGAAAAAACCGCCCGTTAAAGGGCGGCTTCCTTATATTCCTTTGCTATCTCTACATAATGCTGTGCATTATTGATGATGCCCTCCACCTGCTCGGCAGAGGTCTCGCGCACCACCTTGGCCGGAACGCCTACAACCAGAGAATTGGGTGGGATCACCTGACCCTCGCGCACCAGCGCTCCCGCGCCGATGATCGAGCCTTCGCCGATGATGCAGCCGTTCAGAAGGGTGGCGTGCATGCCTATCATTACATTGTCGCCCACCGTGCAGCCGTGTACCACCGCGCTGTGGCCGACGGTGACATTTCTGCCAACGGTCAAAGGGAAGCCGTGGTCGCAGTGGAGAACGGCGCAGTCCTGAACATTGCTGCCCTCACCGATCGTGATGTTTTCGCTGTCGCCGCGTATGACGGCCGAAAACCACACGTTTGCATCCTTTTCGAGGGTCACTCCGCCTATAATGACGGCGTTTGAGGCCACAAAACAGCTTTCGTGCACATTGGGCACCTTTTCTTTAAATGCTTTTATCATAATATATCTCTCTTTTTAATATATTGTCTCGGCTTCGAGGTCATACATTCCCTTAAAGGTGGTGTATTTGGCCAGCTTTTCGCTTCCGAGGCGCTCGAAAAGGGTCTTCTGTGCATCTCTTGCATCATCAAGGATGCGCTTTTCGTCGCAGTTCAGCATAATGCGGTTTTCCATCATGATCTGGCCGTCGACGATAACGGTTTCTACATCCTGACCCTGAGCGTGATATACCAGCCTTGCTTCGGGCAGGATATTGAAGGGAGCAAGATGGGGCTGCTCGGTGTTGACGATTATGATGTCGGCTCTCTTGCCAACCTCCAGCGAACCGGTGTAGCTGTCGATGCCCAGGGCGCGGGCGGCACGGATAGTGCACATCTCAAGAACACGGCCCGGAGGAGCAAGGCGGCTGTCGTTTTCGTTGAGGCGGTGGATGACCTGGAACACCTTCATATCGCGCCAGATATCATAGCTGCGGTCGGGCGCTGTGCCGTCGGTGACGATGACCACCTCGCCGCCTGCACGCAGGATCTCGTAAACGGGGCAGCGGGAACGGATATTGGCCCTTGTGGTGGGGCCGTGGAAGACGACGGCACCGGTCTTTGCGATAATGTCGATCTCGCTCGGGGTAAGGCCGGTGGAGTGGGTCAGCGATGTTGTGGGGCCAAAGAACTCGGGAGTGGTGTCGTAGGTGAATTGAATGCCGCCGGTTCGGGCATGGGTGTGGAGGGCAACGCCGTATTCGTGGGCGATGCGGGCCATCTCGCGGTTCTTCCATGCGGCGAACTCGGGTGTGTCGTCGGCACGGGGAGTAAGGTTGCCGGGGGCAACGATGCACTTCTGCCTGGGGTGTTTGCCGTTGAGCTCCTTAACGGCGCGCTCGGTGTTCTGAACCACCTGCTCGGGGGTGAGGTCGGTCTCTTTGCGCATCCCGTCCACATAGATATGGGGGTGCTTGGGCCAGGGGCCGTCGGAAAAGCCGATGCCCGAGAGCTCGCGTATGCCGGTCTTGAGGGCACCCTCGAAGTGAGCTTCAAGGATCTCAAGGCGGTCGGAGCGCGGGGTGGATGCGATCATGGACACACCGGTGGTGATGCCGAACTTAAGGCGCTCGGCTGCGGCGAGGGCCGCCTCGGCATACCAGAAGTTATCGTCAGTATAGTGGAAATATATCTCCTCGGCCATGTCGTCCCATGCGTGGTACTGGTCGCCGAGGGTTTTGGTAAGGCAGTGTCCGCCGTGGCCGTGTCCGTCGATGAGGCCGGGAAGGACGGCCTTGCCCTGAGCATCTATCACCTTTGCGGCTGCTGCGTTTTCGCAGAGCTGCTCCATGGGGCCGATCTCGGCGATCGAATCGCCTTTGACAGCGATATATCCGTTCTGATATACGGTGTGTTTGGGGTCTACCGTCACGATGACGGCGTTTTTGATAAGCAGGTCATACATCGGGTGGTTCCTCCTGTATCATTTATTATATATAAAGAGTGGTTTACCAGTTTTCGCGGTGTATGCGTTCGGGGATGAATCGGTCGGCAGGTTCGGACTCCTTTGCCGGCTGGCCGATGGCAAGAACGGCGAGAGGCACGATGTTTTCGGGCAGTGAGAAGGCCTGCTGGATACCCTTTACGCGCTCTTCGATGGGGTATGTTCCCAGCCATACGCCGCCGAGACCCAGGTGAACCGCCTCGATAAGGATGTTCTGAACGGCTGCCGAGCAGTCCTGGATCCAGAAATCATAGGGGAAGCGCTGGCGGCTCAGGTCGCCGCATACCACGATGGCCATGGGGGCGTGCTCGAGCATCTTGGAATATGGGTTGCCGACGGTCAGCTTCATGATATTTTCGCGCTCTCTGAGAACGATGAACTCCCATGGCTGCTCGTTGCCGGCCGAGGGGGCCTGCATGGCGGCGCGGAGGAGGGCGGTCTCTTCCTCGGGGGTGATCTGATGGTCGGTATACTGCCTTACGCTGCGGCGGTTCATGATTTCCTTCATAGATTTTCATCCTTTCGGTGGTTGTTTTAATATGATAACAGTATACCATGAAAAGGAGCGAAAGAAAAGCCGGGACTATTGCATAATCCGGGCGGGCTTGTTATAATATAGACGGTAAAACGATGTGATTACCATCAAACCAATGGATAAACGAAAACCCCCGAAGCGGGCACTTCGGGGGTTTTCTATGCCTTTATGTACGGTGGCTTAAACCGTAATGACCGGAGCTGTCAGAATTACTTATCTCCATCCAGCCATTTCAGGATATAGTGGGCAACTATTCCTGCAATTACGGAGATTATAAACGATGTGATTACCTCCAATGGATTCACCTCCTTCCATTCGGTCGGAGGTATGACAGCTATTAAAGAATATCATATAAAATTACAGGATTCAACAAAAGCTCCCGAACTGTCGGGAGCTTTTTGCAAAGAAACAATGCACGCCCCTACAGGGTGATTTTCCGTCAGACGCCCGTAGGGTCGAGCAGTGCTCGCCCGCAAAGGACCATCATGCCTACATGATAAGTCCATCGCCCTCTTGTCTTTTAATTCGATTGCATATAAAATATAGACATAAAAAAGATCTGCTCAGGAGGGCATGAATATATGACAAGTACATTCGGACGGAATATCAGAATAACGGTTTTCGGCGAGGCTCAGGGTGAATGCATCGGTATCACCTGCGACGGCCTGCCTGCCGGAATGCCTGTTGATATGCAGGCCATGGAGGCCGCAATCGCAAAGAGAAAGGCCTATGGCGACAGCAGCACAGAGACCACACCCGAGGATATCCCCCATATCATTTCGGGCATGACGAACGGCGTGACAAACGGCGCTCCCCTCACCATTATATTTGAGAATAAGAAGCCTTCGGGCGAGAGTCCCCTCGTCTTCAGGCCTTCGCATGCCGACTATACGGCATATACCAAGCTGGGCGGATTCAACGACCACCGCGCCGGCGGACACTTCTCGGGCAGACTGACCGCCGTTATTGCGGCTCTCGGCTCGGTTCTGCGCGAGGCACTCAAGGCAACGGGAGTGCATATCGGCACCCATGTTTCCCAGTGCGGCGATGTGCGCGACGACGATATGCCCGAGACCGATGTTCTCGACATCATGGAAAAGCTTACGGCTGTCGAAGACAAGGATTTTGCTGTGTTTGACGACGAAAAGGGCGAGGAGATGCGCGAGCTCATTGATGCTGCCGCCGAAGAGGGCGACACAGTCGGCGGTGTTCTTGAAACCGCCGTCATCGGCCTGCCGGTCGGAGTAGGTTCGCCCTTCTTTGATTCGCTTGAGGGCGTTCTGGCCCACCTGATGTTCGCCGTTCCCGGTGTAAAGGGAGTAGAATTCGGCATGGGCTTCGGCTTTGGCTATCTCAACGGCTCGGAGGCCAACGACCAGTGGGTCAATGAGGATGGCGCAGTCCGCACCAAGAGCAACATGAGCGGCGGCATCAACGGCGGTATTGCAAACGGCATGCCGGTGATTTTCCGCACGGCCTTCCGCCCTGCCCCCACCGTTCACACCAAGCAGCAGACGGTCGACCCCGTCACCCACGAGGAAAAGGAGCTTGAGCTCAAGGCTCACCTTGACCCCGCTATTTTCCACCGCGCACGCATCATCGTCGACAGCATGACGGCCATTGCCGTTTTCGACCTGATGCTCGACATGAAGCGCGATATATGGAAGGGAGCCTTCTGATCCTTCCCTATTCCCGCGCAGAAAGGATACAATGAGCAAAAAACGCAAAAAGAAAAAGAAGAACAAAAGCAAGATGCCCTTTATCACCAAGCTGACCTTTTTTGTGGCGGCGCTGATATCGGCTTTTGCGGTATATAATTCCCAGGGAGAGGTCTATCCCTTTGAGGTGCATTATATAGATGTCGGCCAGGCCGACAGCGCCCTTATCATTGCCGACGGCAAGACCATGCTCATCGACGGCGGCGAGATAGGCTATGGCCAGAGGGTGGTGGACTATCTTGAGAAGGTGGGCGTGGAAAAGCTTGATGTTATGATAGCTACCCACCCGCACTCCGACCATATCGGCGGCCTGCCCTATGTGCTTGAGCATGTGGAGGTCACCGAAGCCTATATCTCACCCTTCGTTCACACCTCCCAGACCTATGAGGAGCTGCTTGACGGCCTGATGGAGAAGAATGTGGCCACCAATGTCCCTGAAACGGGCAGCACCTTCAGCCTTGGCGGCGCTCAGTGCACCTTTGTTTCGGGCGGCGCCGGATTTGACGACTGCAACGATGCATCGCTGGTGCTCAGGATAACCTACGGAACGACCAGCTGGCTTTTTACCGGCGATGCCGAGGTGCCTGCCGAGCAGGCCATGCTGGCAAGCGGGCTTGAGCTGGATTCGACCGTGCTAAAGGTGGGGCATCATGGCAGCGAGACCTCGTCGAGCGTCGAGTTCCTTAATGCCGTCACTCCTGAGATCGCCGTTATCTCCTGCGGAAAGGACAACAGCTACGGCCACCCCCACGACATTATTCTCGACAGGCTCAAGAATGTCACCACTTACCGAACCGATCAGCTGGGCTCGGTGGTGCTCATCACCGACGGAGCTGTGGTGTCTTATCTCGACGAGGGCGAGCGCCGCACCGTGTCGAACCCCTTTGACGGCATAGGCCTTTACATAGGCAACTATAACGGCGACAAGTTCCACAAGGTCGGCTGCGAATATATGCCGGCATTTCAGAATATGGATTTCTATTTCACACGCGACAGCGTCCTTGCCGCCGGATACGATCCCTGCGGCGCCTGCCGCCCCTGAGGAGGAAGCTATGGACAGAACATATATCATCGACCGTATCGAGGGCGGCATCGCCGCCGTCCTCTGCGGAGACGAGCTTTATAATATTCCCCTTTCCCGGCTTCCCGAGGGAAGCTGCGAGGGCTCGGTCCTTACGCGGGATGCCGAGGGAGGCTGGCAGCTGTGCCCTTCGGCCGGGAAAGAACGCAGGCAGAAAATGTCAGAAAAACTGGCGCTTTTACTTGCGAAAAAATAAAAAATATTTTTGAAAAAAGTTGTTGACAAATGGCTTGGGTTTTGGTATTATAAATGAGCGCTAAGGAATACGGCGCAAAACGATAGAGATAAGCTGGTGTAGCTCAGCAGGTAGAGCAGCTGATTTGTAATCAGCAGGTCGGGGGTTCGAATCCGTCCACCAGCTCCATTCTTTTTTCTACGGAAAAATTGAATATGGGAGAATTCCCGAGTGGCCAAAGGGGGCAGACTGTAAATCTGTTGTCAGTGACTTCGGTGGTTCGAATCCACCTTCTCCCACCAAAAAAAACGACTTGCGAAAGCAAGTCGTTTTTTTAGTTATATTCGCCTTGCGGCGAGATCTATCGGCAGAGCCGGTGATATTTACTTCGCAAGTGATATTGCCCTTCGGGCAGATAAGGGCGAATATAATATCACTTCCGTGACAACGGCAATATAACTGTGCCGTAAGGCACAATATCTCTCCGGCGGAGTCGGAATATCACTGAAAGCTTTACAGTAAAAGATAGTTTTGCTATATTGGATTAAGAGGTGATTATTTATGTCTTCCAGTCCGCTCCGTGATAAATCCAAGGAATTTGCAAAAAAGATCGTCATTCTTTGCCGAACGATAAAAACAAATCACCGTGAATCGGTTCTGGCCAATCAGCTTTTGCGCAGCGGCACCTCTATCGGCGCCAATCTTCACGAGGCGCAGTATGCACAGGGTATAAAAGACTTTATTTCCAAAATGGAGATCGCCCAGAAAGAATGCTACGAAACAGAATATTGGCTGGAGTTATTATTTGAAACAGGATATATGACTGAGGAACAGTACAGACCGCTGAAAAATGAGTGCGGTGCAATACGACGAATGCTCATCGCGTCGCTGACCACCGCTAAGTCAAGAAGATGACTGTTACCTTCGGGAAAATCACAATCCTTCATGCGAAAGCATGGAGGATTTTTTCTTTTATTGCAAATATTTTTAATAAAGATTATAATTTTTTTATGTATATGTTCGGAGGTTTTTTATGAAACGAATTTCTTGTTTTCTGCTGGCCTGCTGCCTGTTTTTTGGCCTGAGTATGCCGGTTTTGGCCGCAGATAAGGCGGCTGTCAAGGCTGCCGACCGCCTTTATGATCTGGGCCTGTTCACCGGCTCGGGTGTTCTGAGCGACGGATCGCCCAATTATGACCTTGACCGTGCTCCCACACGCCACGAGGCTGTGACCATGCTGGTCCGCCTGCTTGGCAAGGAGGAAGCTGCCAAGGCGCGCACATGGAATACCCCCTTCACCGATGTTGCCGCATGGGCTCGCCCCTATGTAGGTTATGCCTATGCAAACGGGCTGACCAACGGCACCGGCTCCACCACCTTCGGCGGTGAAGAGACCATCTCCGCCACCCAGTATCTGACCTTTGTTCTGCGTGCGCTGGGTTATGACAGCAGCACAGACTTCAGGTGGGATGCCGCATGGGAGCTTTCCGACCGTATCGGCCTGACAAAGGGTCAGTATAATGAGAATACCAAGAGCTTCATGCGTGCCGACGTCGTTCTGCTGTCCAGCGGGGCTCTTGACCAGAAAATGAACGACAGCCGCGAAACTTTGCTGGACCGTATCGAGCGCATGAGGCAGGAGGAACCCGCTCCCGCACCTGCACCCGCCATCGTAAAGGAGCCCGATCCCGACTGGCCCATCTTCTTCCATATAGACGGGCAGCGCGTCTGTGGCCTTGACGGCCTGTTTGGTGATGTAGGCATGACCTATACCGTAAGACCGGAATTCGAGGGCGAGATGGTCGATGTGATCCTGTCGGTGGAAAGCAACGATAAGAGCCTCTACACCATCAAAGACAACGGCGACGGCAGCTTTGACATTACGGCGAAGAAGGCGGGCGAGGGCTATTGTTCGGTCTTTTTTACCACGCCCAGATATCCCGATTTCGAGCGCCGCTCCGACCTTGTGTTCAGCTTTGGTGATACACGCATCTCCGGTCTGGCCCTGCGCTGGCGCGGACGCATCACCGAACCCGGCACCGGCTTTGGCATCAGCAATCAGAAGATCTTTGTTCCCACAGTCGAGTTTAACGGGGTACAGATCAGTGATTACACTGTCGTTTCCAACGATGGAAATGCTACTTTCACCATCCAGGCCGATGGCAGCCTGCTGATCGAGAAGCCCAACACCGGCGTAGCATACTTCACCGTCACCTATGGCGGACAGAGCGCAGTTTTCAATGTCCGCAGCTGAATCTTATGAATAATAAAAAATCGGGCAGCAGGACGCTTTTAATGTCGGTGCTGATGAGCGCGCCCGGCCCCCTTATAATCGGCCTCGGCCTGACGTCCGGCCGCAGCGCCACCCAGATAGCCGACTTTGTCCGCCGCAGCGCCGAGCTGCTGGGCATAGTCATGGCCTATATCACCTATATGGTCACAAATCGCCCTTCGGGATGCTCCGACGGGCAGAAGGCGCGCATCGAGCGCCTTTCCAACCTCTTTGTAGGCGCCATGATGTGCCTCGGCGGAGGCATAATGTTCGTTCTCGCTCTCCTGCCCGGCCAGGAGGCCAGCGGCAGCGTGATCCCCGGCCTTGTGATCGCCCTTCTTGGCGTTGTGGCAAACACCATCTTCTGGCGCAGGTACACCCGCCTGAACAGGGACGAGCCTAACCCCATAATCGCGGTGCAGGCGCGGCTTTACAGGGCCAAGAGCCTTGTTGATATATGCGTGAGCGCCGCCCTGATCGCCGTTATGCTTATGCCCGGGTCGAGCATCGCCATGTGGATCGACCGTGCGGGGTCGGCGATAGTGGCAGTATATCTCATAAGAAGCGGCATTCAGACCATTGCCGAAAGGATAAAGTCGGATAAATATTTCTCGATGATCCCCGACTAGTAGAAAAACCTCCCTCGCATCCATGGCTCCTAAGTGCCCTTTAGGGTATTTGAAAGCAGCTGACTAAGGTTTGGCAAAATGGCCCCCTTGCCTAACGGAATTGGCAACGAAAATGGCCCCCTTGCCTAAAGGGGGCTGTCAGCGAAGCTGACTGGGGGATATAATGGGTCTGCCACAATATCCCTCCACCACCTAACGGTGGTCCCCCTCCCTTTAGGCAAGGGAGGCAAAGGATTGGTTATTAACGGCGGTCCCCCTTCCCCATCGAGGGGAAGGCTTATGCGGGCGAGCATTGCACGCCTGCACCTATTACCTGTTCCCTCTTACCTATTACCTAAAAAAGCCACCCGGTCGGGTGGCTTTTATTATTACTTCTTTTCGTCCTCTTCCCACTGTTTCCACACGTCGGGGCAATAACCGACGGTGGCCTTCTTGCCGTTGCGGACAATAGGGGTCTTGAAAAGGCCGGGGTTGTCCAGCAGCTTCTCCTCGCGGGAAAGGTCGTCGTTAAGATACTCGATGAAAAGATCCTGATAGAGCTTCGAGTCTTTATCTATCAGCTTATCCATGCCGCCTACGGCCTGCTTGACGCTCTTATACTCGCCGTTGGACATTCCGTATTTGACAAGGTCGATCTCCTGATACTTTATGCGGCGCTCTTTGAAATAGCGCTGGGCCTTCTTGGTGTCGAAACACTTGCCCTTGCCGAAGATCTGTATGTTCATATGTTTGCTTCCTCCTCTTCTTCATAAAGGATCAGAAGGCGCTCTTCAAGCTGCTCTTTTTCTTCCACAAGCTGTGCAAGGAGAACATAGTCGTTCTGATTCTGCGATGTCTCCTCGTCGATCTCGCCGATGCGCTTTTCAATGCGGTTTATCTCCTTCTGGCGCTCGCGGCGCTGCTTTTCCAGCTGCTTGAGGTTGGGCCCCTTGCCCTGAGGCACGGGCTTTTCCTTCTGAGGCTTGGGCTCCTGCTTTTCCTTGGGTGTGTTGTTCTGAAGGGCCAGCTCGCGCAGGCGCTCCACCTCGCGGCGGCGCAGGAATTCGTCATAGTTGCCGGTATAGTCGAGGATCTTTCCGTCCTCCACCTGCCATATCCTTGTGGCAAAGCGGTTGATGAAGTAACGGTCGTGGGATACGAAGATCATGGTCTCGGAAAAGTCGTCGATAGAGTCTTCCAGCCATTCGCGCGAGAGCAGGTCGAGGT
>JAFOHJ010000177.1 GCA_017421885.1 Clostridia bacterium | reverse complement strand
AGCGGGGCAGCCCTTTGCCTGCCATTCGGCAATGGCCTCATCCAGCTCTTCGGCAGAAAAGGGCATTGCGGCGCGAACACCGGGATCTTTAAGCATCGAAAGTATCTCATCCTGCCAAGCCTCAAACCTTGCCCAGCCGTCTGCCGTCATGCAGAAGAGGGCTGAGAGGCTGTGGGGCGAAAGTCCGCAGCCGACGTCGAGCCTTGCCGCATCCCCTTCGAGGGGCTGGACGAGGGGGGCGCTGCCGTCGGGCAGGCCCACAAGCTCAAGCTCGGCTTCAAGGCGGCTCTCGGCCTTTTCGAGGGAGGGCGCCATATGTCCGGGGCCCATCACCGACTGATAGCAGAACTTGATAAGATCGGTGGGTCGGGCATCGGGACAGGAACGGATATACTGCTCAAGGATGGGATACATAGGACGATACTTCTTTCTTAGATAAGTTTGCTCTTGTGGAGGGCGGCAACGATGGCCGGGATGGCGACAAGCTGAAGGACGATGCCGGGAACTGCGCCCGTGAAGCCGCCTGCGATGAAGGCCGCAAAGGTGAAGGCTCCGCCGGAGGAGGTCATCATAATTGCCATTGCGATGCCCCATACGATGCGTCCGCCCAGCATGGCGGCGACGAGGGCGATATAGATGGACTTGAGGCTGTGGCCCAGCTTAGCCGAGAGGAAGCCTGTGATGAAGCCGTAGGCGGCCAGCTCGAAGGCCATGGCAGCCGCCGTGGGATACATGGGAGGCATACCGAAAAGGGTAGAGCGCAGGATTGGGGTGACGGCACCTACCACGAGGCCGAGGGGGCCGCCGCAGACAAAGCCGCACAGCATGACGGGCAGATGCATGGGCAGGAGCATGCTGCCTACCTGAGGGATCTGACCTGTCAGGAAGGGAAGATAAAGGCCAAGGGCGAGGCATACAGCCGCCATGACCAGCTTTTTAACCGAAAAACTTGTTTTTGTCATTGTCATTTGCACCTTTCAGAGTAAAAAATAAACGCTCGAAACAGCCCCGGCTTCGGCCGGAGAGGTCTGAGCGTTCGTTCTCATTGAAAGCGCCTTCATGACGCTGTTAATGATAATATTATACTTTATCGGTGCACATCTGTCAAGCTATACCCATTTGTGCGACAGCTTATATCAAAAGACAGCAAAAATACTCCCCTTTTCTTGCAATAGGCCATGCCCTGTGCTAAAATTAATATGGTTTAAAACCAAATAAACTGAATGGAGTGTTTTCTTATGTTCAAAAAAGTACTCGACATATTTGAGATCCTCGACGATCCCCGTGCCAGCGGCTATGTCGTAAAGGATTTCTTCGCACAGAAGGGTTTCGGCGACTGTGTTGAGGTCCAGACCCTCAACGGCCCCAAGGGCCAGACCGACTTCGTCCGCATCATCATCAAGGGCGAAAACGGCAAACTCTCGGGCGGCACAGCTCCCACACTGGGCGTAACCGGCCGTCTGGGCGGCCTCGGCGCACGCCCCGAAATGATCGGCTTTGTTTCCGACGGCGACGGTGCTCTGACAGCCATCGCAGTTGCCCTCAAGCTCTGCGACATGAAGGCAAAGGGCGACGTTCTCCCCGGCGACGTTATCGTCACAACACATGTATGCCCCAACGCTCCCACATCTCCTCACTTCCCCACTCCCTTCATGGGCTCGCCTGTTGAGATGGAGACCATCAACCGCCTCGAAGTAGAGATGGACGTTGACGCTGTTCTGTCGGTCGACACAACAAAGGGCAACAAGATCATCTGCAAGCGCGGCTTTGCCATCTCCTGCCCCGTCAAGGAGGGCTATATCCTCAAGGCCAGCGACGACCTCGTTGAGATCATGCAGACAGTTACAGGCCAGCCTGCACACGTATTCCCCCTGTCGCTTCAGGATATCACACCCTATGGCAACGGCGTATATCATATGAACAGCATCCTGCAGCCTTCGGTAGCTACAAAGGCTCCCGTTGTCGGCGTTGCCGTTACGACCGAAACACCCGTAGCCGGCTGCGCAACAGGCGCAACACATATGGTCGATGTTGAGGTCACAGGCCGCTTCGTTATCGAAGTTGCCAAGAGCTTCACACGCGGCCAGTGCTCCTTCTATGATGAAGAAGAGTTTGCTCTGCTCCAGAAGCTGTATGGCGATATGAGCCACTTCCAGACAAAGGGCAAGCAGGACTAAGCTCCGTTCCACGATAAAATCAAACATAAGTCGCCGCGGCCTTATGGCTGCGGCGATTTCAATAAAGACAGATATACGGAGAAAGATATGAACAAAATCATTTCAATGCTGCTTATGCTTATTCTTCTTGCAGGCTGCGGCGCCGTCGGCACCGTCGACATTCCCACCCTGCCCGGCAGCGAAGACAGCGCGGTGACCGAGCCCGAAGAGCCCGTAGTCACCGAGCCCGAGGTCGTACTCAGCGCAGAGGAGCAGAAGGCCCTTGAGATCATGAACAATATGACTCTCGAGCAGAAGGTGGGCCAGCTCTTCCTGGCGCGCTGCCCCGCAGCCGACCAGGCCCAGAAGGCAGCCGATTATGCTCTGGGCGGCTATATCCTCTTCGGCCAGGACTTCAAGGAGAAAACAAAGGATCAGGCCGCGGCCGATATCCAGTCATATCAGGATGCAGTTGCAACCCCCATGCTCATCGCAGTCGATGAAGAGGGCGGAACGGTCAACCGCGTCAGCCGCTACAGCCAGTATCGCTCTATCCCCTTCAAGTCGCCCTCGGCCCTCTATAAGGAAGGCGGCTTCGACCTTATCCAGACCGACACCGCCGACAAGTGCCGCCTGCTTTCCCCCCTCGGCATCAATGTCAACATGGCTCCCGTCTGCGACGTGACCTCCGACAGCTCGGCCTTCATGGCAAAGCGCTCTTTCGGCGGCGATGCCGCTTTGACGAGCCAGTATGTAAGAAACGTCGTTTCGGTCATGGAGAGCGAGGGCATGGGCAGCGTGCTCAAGCACTTCCCCGGCTATGGCAATGCCCTAGACAGCCACACCGAGGTCACCTATGACGAGCGAAGCCTCGACACCTTCTATGAAAGCGACTTCCTGCCCTTCAGGGAGGGCATCGCCTTCGGCGCCGATGCCGTTCTGGTGTGCCACAATATCGTAAACTCGATGGATGCCACCAATCCCGCATCTCTTTCGCCCGAAGTTCACCGCATCCTGCGTGAGGACATCGGCTTTGACGGCGTTGTAGTCACCGACGACCTTTATATGGATGCCATCCGCAACAGCTATGACATCGGCGAGGCCGCCGTGCTGGCGGTGCTGGCAGGCAACGACCTGCTGTGCTGCACCGAGTTTGAGGTGCAGGTGCCTGCCGTTATCGAGGCTGTGAAGGCAGGCCGCATCACCCTCGAGCGCATCGAGGAGTCGGTCATGCGTGTTCTTCTCTGGAAGATCGACCTCGGCATTATCTAAACGAAAACCCATCCACAGCTTGTGGATGGGTTTTTTACATTATTGGCACATGAAGAGATACCCTTTCAGCATGGGCATCACTCCGCAGAAATAGTATATTCCGTTTACCGTTACCGAGGAAAGATTGATATCATACCGTGCGCCGTATCCATCCGAACGTATAATCATATACGGCTGTTCACCACCAGCCAGATCAAGATCAATTTCCGGGAACAAAAACCAAAACCATGTTTTATTAAGCCTGTTTATGATTTTTTCTATCTCTGCCCTTTCGGTTACAAAATATTCATCCCCATTGTCAAAAAATTCGATCTCTGTAACTGTAGCGGCATCTATTTTGAAGATATGAGGAGGAATAGGGGTGGTAAAGGGAGTAATACGTGTGACGGTATACCAGATCAGCAGCTCAATAATGATTACTTCTTTAAGTGTGATCTTTTTTAAGAAATTGATCATTTTTACCTCCTGTCTCCAACAACAAATCTATCAACAGATATCAATTTACAATAATATATTATCATAATATCATAATAAAATAAATAGGCAGAGCCAAGCAAGATCTTCTATTTATAAACCCCTATAAACTTATAGTTTATTTCTATATCATCTTGCTATGAAATACCCATGATGCTATCATATTATTATAAAGAATCCCTGAAAGGAGATCCGATCTATGGAATATGAAGGAAGGATCTGCCGCGCCCCTATGGAACGCGCATCATATATGCTGCCGGTAGCCGTAGGCTGCTCATATAACGCCTGCAAGTTCTGCATGCTGTTCAAACACCTCACCCACCGCGAGCTCCCCCTCGAACAGGTGGAGGCCGAGATCCTCCGCGTCAAGGCCGCAGGCGGCGACCCCAAGACCGTCTTTCTCGGCGACGGCAATGCCTTCGGCATGAAGACCGACCGCCTTATGAATATCCTCGACATGATCCACGAGCATTTCCCCTCGTGTGTGAACATCAATATGGATGCCACCGTCACCAATATCAGCGAAAAGAGCGACGACGAGCTCAGGGACCTCCGAGCCGCCGGTGTAAACCGCCTTTATCTGGGCATCGAAAGCGGACTTGACGATGTACTCAAGCAGATGGCCAAGGATCACACCCTTGCCGAAGCCTATGAGCAGATCGCAAGAATACAGGCCGTGGGCATGTGCTATGCCGCCCATATCATGACCGGCATCGCAGGAAAGGGACGCGGCATCGAGAACGCCGAGGCTATGGCCGAGTTCATCAACAGGACAAAGCCGGTGGCCATATGCAACTTCTCGCTGTTTGCCCACCAGAGCTCGCCTCTCTGGAAGGAAGTCGAGGCCGGAAGGTTCACTGTTGCCAGCGAGCAGGAAAATATCCTCGAAGAGCGCAGGATGCTGGAACTTATCGAGACCGAAGACATGGATTATGACGGAATGCACGACTGGCTCGAGTTCCGCGTGCGCGGACACCTGCCAAAAGACCGCGAGAAGATGCTTCAGAAGATCGATTCTGCCATGGAAGAATATGGTGCTCTCGACCCCGTATACTGCATAGTTAAATAACAGAAAAGCAGAAAAACAGAAAAACAGAAAAGCTCCCCTAACGGGGAGCTTTATTTCTTTGGGAAGAATGGCGTGAGATTCTTCGATTACGCCCTGCGGGCTCCACTCAGAATGACAATTAAATAGGTGCAGAACTGCCATGTCATCCTGAGCAAGCACGAAGTGCGCCGACGAAGGATCTCACATAAGGACATAAGCAGCCTCCGTGCTTTTTATTTCTTTGCAAGACCTTCGAGGATCAGGTCGATAGCTCTCTCAAAAGCCTTCTGCTTACCCTGCGGCTTGAGCCTGACCACCTTATCAAAAAGCTCCTGCGCCGTATACAGATTAAGCCGTTCTACCCCGCATCTCGTGGCCTTATGCTCGACCATAGCAAGAATAAGCTCGTTATATCCCGCTGTATTCTCAAGCTCAAGGCGATCAAAAAACTCGGGCAGAACACGCTCGAACAGAAGCCTGCGGCAATCAAGCCGATGATCGAGCTTCAGAAGCAGAGCCGCCTCCACTATACTGACGGGAGGCAGATCAAAAAGCTTCTGCACCTCGTCAATATCGGTGTCTGTAAAATAATAACGGGTGCCGCCCAGCTTCATAAATACACGCAGCGCATCGTAATATCCAAGCTTTATGTTGTGCCGTGCCGTTTCGGGCGAAAACTTCATAAGCGAGCCGAGGTTCTCGCTGGGGCT
>JAFOHJ010000176.1 GCA_017421885.1 Clostridia bacterium | reverse complement strand
ATATGTATTAGCGGGGGAATGACGGCGTATTTGTCTATTCGGGCGGTGTGCCCGGAAACATATCCTATATGGTGGGAGATATCGCGGGAAAGGATGCCTGCGGCGAGGTGCACGACGGGAGGTATTACCTTTCGTATGACGGCGGCACACTGACATACGACATCATGCGCCGCACATGGCTGCCCTGGGGGAGGGAGGAAGCAGCTTCGTTTGCAAAAGAGGGCGGAAGAATGATGATGCTGTGCCGCGACGGAAGGATGCTGGCCCTTGATGAGGGCGAAGAAGCCGAAGACTGGAGCATGGAGTTCAATGTTTTCAAAGACGGCACGGGTCGAAGCAGCCGATGTACATCAATAGTGATCGACGCTCAGCCCGAGAAGGGTACATGGTTCTCGCTGTTTATCAGGGAGGGGCAGCAGTGGCGCAGGGCGGCTACCTTCGACTGGCAGTGCCGCGGACTGAGGCCCATAAGGCTGCCGCCCAACCGTGGAAGCAGGCTGAGAATAAAGCTCGAGGGGCATGGAAGATGCATCATCCGCTCCATCGAGCGACGACTGAGGATAGGAAGTGACATAGGATGATCTTCGGCAGAAGCATGAAGAAGCTGGATCACAACGATGTCAGGCGCAGCCTCGCGGTTATGGAAGACCATATCCGAAGCATGCAGGAGCAGCTTGAATACACCCTCTATAACCTTGACAGCACCAATGTGCAGAGCCTTGACACAGCATTAACCGACATCATCTCGTCGGGCGGAGGGATAAGCATCTCGGGCGAGAGCATATCCCTCTCGGGCTCGGGCGGCGAGAAGGTGGAAATGGGGCAGAAGGGCGGAAGATTCGGGCTGGCCATTGCCGGCAGGGGCGGACAGAATGCCATCTGGCTGGACAGCCTCGGCAGGGTGACCATCGGCACGGCAGCCGAAATACATATGGATTGCGGACGCTGGGATGCTCCGCAGGAAGGAGAATGATGAGCAGGATCAAAACATACAATAAAGATAAAGATTATATGGCGCTGATCGAGCAGGCGGCAGGTGTAGGCGACTATCGCCGCGCGGCAGTGCTGGAGCAGCAGCGCAACGCCAAGATCGACGGCGAGGGTCTGGGATATAAAAAGACCTCCGCTTATGCCGGCTGGCTCGACCCCGTCGATTACGGCAGCGGCATAAAGACAGCCATAAGCAATAAGGCATCCAAAAAACAGGTGGCCGACCTGCTGGGCAGCCGAATGGAAAAGGCGGCCTCGACAAAGGGCATGGAACAGTGGATCAGAGATGACATTTATGACATGGCGGTGGATTATCTGACGTCCTCTGATATGAAGGAATACGAAAGCCGCTATTCCGACAGGATAAGAAGACTTGCGGACAGCCTTGAGGATCGCGGCAAGTTCGAATACGCCTATGAGAACGACCCTCTCTATCAGGCCTATGCAAAGGTCTATCAGCGCGAGGGCAGAAGGGCGGCGGAGGATGCACTTGGCCTTGCGGCCGAAAACACCGGCGGCTATGCCTCCAGCTATGCCGCTCAGGCGGCTCAGCAGGCAAGAGGCTATTACGCATCAAAGCAGGCCGACAAGATCCCCGAGCTGTGGCAGCTGGCATATGATGTGTGGCAGGACGAGGGTGAAAGCAGTCTGAGGCAGCTGGAGATGCTCTCTAAGCTGGAGCAGCAGGAATACGACCGCTGGGAGGCATCGGAAGAGCGCAGGCAGCAGAGTGAGGCCCTGGAATATGAGAAATATATGGCAGAACTCAAAGCGCAGCTCGACAGGGAAGATCGCGAGTATGAAATGCTTCGTGATGCCCTTGAGGATGAGAGATATGAGCGAGAATGGCAGCGCCTTCTTGAGAGGGATGCCGCCGAGGACAGGCAGTTTGCCGTAAGATACGGATATTAGCTGATCTGGTTGATTTTAAGTGGATTTTATTTACAGAAACAACCATAATATTTGACTTTTTGGAATATAATTGGTATATTTATTCTGTAATGAATACAGAGTTTGTAAAACTCCGTATGGTAAAAGAGGTGAGATAAGATGGGAGATATTATTGAGGTAATCAGGGCCAAATATCCCATGCTTACAAAAAAACAGAGAGAAATATCCGATTATATGCTCCAGAACCCCGATAAGATGTGTTTTACGACGCTCAAAGAGCTGAGCCACGACGTTGGGGTCTCGGAAATGACCATTCTCAATCTCTGCACAGTTCTCGGCTACAGCAATTATAACGAGATCAAGTATGAGTTCAGAAAATATGCGGCGGCAAAGCAGCGCGAGATAATCACCCGCAGCAGCGACAGCTATGTCCAGTCCTTTATACCTCAGGGCGAGCTGGGCGAGGGCAACAAGCTGTTCCTCGATATGTGCGCCGAAGAGATCGACAATATCAACAGTTTCTATAAAAACCTTGATATAGATGCGTATAACAGGGCGGCCGAAATGGTGTGCGCCGCAAAGCGCGTTGTCATCTGCGGCAGAGGCGTGTCGATACAGCTGGCCAATTATATGCTCACCCGTCTTATGATGAACGGCGTTGCTACTATGGTAGTCGACACCGAAAATAACGACTCGCTCCATAACTCGCTGAGTTTTATCGACGAAGACACCCTTCTGATCCCCATCTCGTTCCCCGATTACTATTTTATGACCATCAGGCTGGCTCAGTTTGCGCGCAAAAGAGGGGCAAAGCTCCTGGCCATCACCGACAGCAGCCGTTCGGACATCGCCGAGATCAGCGATATGAGCCTCTACTGCCCCACCGGCACAAGGCTGTTCCTCAATACCATCGCTGCCCCGGTGCTTGCGATCAACTGCCTCACGATGGCAGTAAGCCTCGAAATGAACCTCTGCGGCAGAGAGAGCAACCTTTCGGAAGATT
>JAFOHJ010000175.1 GCA_017421885.1 Clostridia bacterium | reverse complement strand
ATGGTAAACGAGCTCAACCCCTTCATCCCCCTGTACACATCGACAGTTATCCGTGCATATGACTCCGACCTTCAGGGTCTGCAGGTAAGCTCCTCCGGCCGTATCTACTGGTCCGACCTTCATTGGGGAGAATAAGGGTTTACCAAAACGATACTTTTAAGCACAAAGATAACTTTGCCGAAACTTTTTTGAAAAAAATCTCTTGACAAAGCAAAATAAAAGGGTTAATATCTGTACCATCGAAAAGAAAATACCGGAAAGACAATGACGGAGAGAGTAAGCCGATCTGAAAGGCGCAGAGAGTTCCCGGTTGGTGTAAGGGAACGCGAGTAAGAGAAGCCGAAGTTCACTCCCGAGTCGCGGCCTCAAAGGGATTTATCCCCGGTAGGAGCCGCCGGCACTCCCCCGTTACAGGGAGGGGCATTTGATGGAATGCCGCGTAACAGGTGGTTTATAAATGTTGGCTCAGCGCCTTCATCCTTTTACGGATGAGGGCGCTTTTTTTATTCCCCGGAAAGAAGGCGCATAAGGCTATGAAGATGGCCGCTGTATTTAACAGAACTCTTTCGAATAACGACTGAAATACATGATTTTTAACATAGAAAGAGGAAACTGATATGATATCCAAGAAGCTTATGGCCCTTATAATGGCTCTCATAATGATGGCGGCTCTTATTGCCGGCTGCTCAGGCGGCGAAGAGAAGCCCAATGACGATACACAGGACAATACCGAGCAGCAGAACACCCAGCAGCCCGAAGACGAAGGCACCGAGCAGCCTGAGGAACCCGCCGACACCCATGACGACACGCTGATCCTCGCCATGGCCAGCGAGCCCACCACCCTCAACCCCTATGACCATGCCGCCGTCACCTCGAGCTATATGAACCAGCTGACCTATAACAAGCTGTTCCGCCTCGATGTCGACACTCTCGAGCCCGTGTGCGATCTTTGTGAGAGCTATGAGAATATCGACGAGCTGACATGGCGTTTCAAGCTCAAAGAGGGAGTTAAGTTCCACGACGGCTCCGAGCTCACGGCCGAAGATGTCAAGGCGTCGCTTGAATATGCACGCACATTCACTGCTTCCGACAAATACACCAAGTTCTGGAGCACAGTTACCGCCCTCGACACACACACAGTCGAGATCAAGACCCACACCCCCTATGCCCTGATCCTCAACGATCTGGCGACCAACGGCAACACCATCCTCCCCAAGGCTCTCATCGACTCGGGCAACGACTTCAACATCAACCCCATCGGCACCGGCCCCTATAAGTATGTCGAATGGACACTGGGCGAGAAGGTCACCTTCGTAAAGAACGAAGATTACTTCGATAAGGATCACCAGCCTCACATCGCAAATCTCGTATGGAAGATCATCCCCGAAGGCACATCCCGCACCATCGCCCTTGAGGCCGGCGAGATCGACATGATCATCGACGTCGATACAAACGACATCTCCCGTATGGAAGAGAACGAAGATATCTCGGTACTTTCGGTACCCGGAACAAGAATGGCCTTCTTCGGCCTCAACAACGAGCGCGCCCCCTTCGATAATATCGATTTCCGCCGCGCCATCATGGCAGCCATCGACCGTCAGGCCGTTATGGAGGTTGCCGTAAACGGCCAGGGCAGCGTCACCGCCTCCCCCAACCCCCAGACCTTCCAGGGTGCCAATGAAGAAGGCGCCATCGGATACGATGTCGAGGCCGCAAAGCAGTATCTTGCAGCATCGGGCGTTGATGTGTCTTCCCTCTCCTTCACCTGCATGACCTACACCGACGAGACCCGCCGCACTGCCGAAGTTATTCAGGCATATCTGCAGGAGCTGGGCATACACATGGAGATCGAGTCGCTCGACTTCGCGGCATGGCTCGAAAGGCTGCTGGCAGGCGACTTCGACACCAGCGTCGGCGGCTATACGGCATCCGACCTGCTGACCTACATGAAGGGTATGTGGCACTCCATCTCCATCGGCGCATCCAACCTCGTCCGTCTTAACGACCCCGAGATCGACAGCCTTATCGAAGAGGCCGAAAAGACCCTTGATAGTGAGGCGCGCACACAGCTCCTCAGCGAGATCTGCACAAAGATCAACGAGAAGTCGCTGATGGTGTCGCTCTACACCACCACCTATGTCAGAGCCTATAATTCCGACCTTCAGGGCATGGACTGCAGCGCATCGGGCTACACCATGTATCAGGATCTGTACTGGGCAGAGTAAGAAATACAAAAAGGCCGCCTTCGGGCGGCCTTTTTTGAGGTAATAGGTAAGAGTGAATAGTGAATAATGAATAATGAATAATGAATAGTGAATAGGTGTCTTGTAGGGGCGAGCATTGCTCGCCCGAAAAATGCCTCCCTTGCCTAAAGGGAGGTGCCCCGAAGGGGCGGAGGGATATTACAGCAGGCTCATTATATCCCCCAGTCTTGGCTATCGCCAAGCCAGCCCCCTTTAGGCAAGGGGGCCATTAGGTTAGGCAAGGGGGCCATCCAAGCCTTTGGTTGCGCCCTTCCCTGCCCTATGATATAATATGCACATAATAAAAACATAAGGAGGCCCCTAACCATGAATGCAGTAATTGAAAACATCCTCACAAGAAGAAGCATCCGCAGCTTCTCGGACAAGAAGATCTCCCGCGAAGACCTCGAGCTCATCGCAAAGGCCGGCCAGTATGCCCCCAGCGCCATGAATCAGCAGACCTTCCAGATCACCGTTGTCACAAACGAAGACATCATCAAGAGGCTTTATACCGCTATCCCCAAGTATATGGAGGGCCTCAATGCTGCAGCATATAACTTCTACGGCAGCAAGCACCTCATGCTCATCTCCGACAAGGCAGACAAGGAGATCGGCCAGATGGACTGCGCCTGTGTTGCCGAGAACATCTTCCTCGCTGCTCACAGCGTAGGTGTCGGCTCGGTTTGGGTAAACCAGCTGAGAAACACAAGCGACGGCGAAGAGGTCCGCGCTGCTCTTAACGATGCCGGTGTTCCTGCCGACCATAAGGTATGGGTCATCGCCGCTCTGGGTTATGCAAGCGCTCCTGTTGGCGACAAGGAAAAGATCGCAAAGATCCATTTCTGCGAGTAATAAGACAATAAAGAAAGGCTCCCCGAGGGGAGCCTTTCTTTATTATGATTTTTTAGAAGTCCTTGCCCTTCTCAAGACGGCACCATTCTGTCAGGTACTGCTCCTTGGTCATGGGAGCTACAAAGCTGTTCTTGACATAGAGAGCCTTCTCAGCGCCCTCTGCCAGCAGGTCGATGGCTGTGCATACCAGAGCCTTTGCCGCGCCGATAACTGCGATGTCGGGTCTGGGCAGGCAGTATGTCTCGCCGTGGAAGATGCCGGCAGCGCCGCCGATGCGCATATGTACTGTGGGGATCAGGTGTGCAACGTCGGATGCGTCGGTCGAGCCGCCGCGGCCGTCGCGTACTGCATGCTCTTCGCCATAAACGTACTTGAGGTTGTCAAATACTACGTCCTTGAGCTCGGAGCTCTCGGCGGGGCACATATATCCGGGCAGATGTGTGATCTTGACCTCTGCGCCCAGAGCATCGGCGCCGGCCTTGAGGGCACGGTCTACCTTAAAGGCTGCCTCGTTGATAGCCTTGGTGTTCTGGCCTCTTACGTATGTTTCAAGTCTTACATCGGCGGGAACTACGTTAACAAGGTCGCCGCCCTTTGTGATGATGGGATGTACGCGGATGCCGTCCTCGTCGAGGAAGGTCTCGCGGTTTGCGTCGATGCACTGGAGGCCCAGCTGAGCAGCCTTAAGTGCGTTGATGCCCTGGCTGGGCATAGCTGCGTGGGATTCCTTGCCGAGATACTGGATAAGGCGGCCATGGAAGCCCTTGCCTACTGTGCCGCCGCCATCGGCCTTGATGGGGGTCAGCTCGGTGCCGTCAACATTCTCGGAGGGCGATGTGTGCTGCATGAACATCATGTCGATGTCGTCAAATACGCCCAGGCGGATAAACTCCTGCTTGCCGCCCAGCAGCTTGATCTTGCCTTCGTCGATAAGGCTCTTTCTGTATTCCAGCTCTACGAATTCCTCGGAGGGAACGTGCATGAGGGTGATGTCGCCGTCGAGGTGCTGCATGATGCCGGCTTCAACAAGGGCATATGCAACGCCGACTACCGATGTAGCCTGCGAGTTATGGCCGCAGCAGTGAGCCGCATGAGTTACGGGGTCGGCATAGGGATGGTTGGGAACTACAACGGCGTCCAGCTCGCCCATAATGGCGATCTTAGCCTTATGGTCGCGGCCCTCGAGGGGGGTCAGGATGCCTGTGATGGCAACACCGTCCTTATACTTAAGGCCCAGCTTGTCAAGGTGAGCCTTCACCTTTTCGGCTGTCTTGAACTCCTTGTAACCCAGCTCGGGTTCTTCAAAAATGGACTGATTAAGGGCAATGAGCTCTTCTGCGTGTTTGTCGATTACCTCGCAAGCAGCTTTCTTCATTTCCTGTACTGTCAAAACAGACACTTCCTTTCGTGTTTTATTATGATGATTTGATTATACACCGATGCCGGCCTTTTTTCAATCGGAATGACCTTTTTCATGTATTTGACCAAATCGTTTTGGTTGAAGTTGATAATATACATCCATATATGATGGTTTCGGTGAAGGCGGGCGTGCAATGCACGCCCCTACAGGGTGTTTTTCCGTAAGACTGTTGTAGGGGCGAGCAGTGCTCGCCCGCGTAACCAAAAAATTATTATTAAGAAACTGACAGAAACTTGATAGACTTCCCGGCGCATTTGGGTTATAATGGCATAGTCGCGGTTTGCGGCATATTATTACAGACATTACGGAGAGAGTCGACATGGAAAAGGAAAAGACCGACCCCAGACAGCCGAAAGGCCCCCCTATCAAAAAGAATGTAAGCAGCGAGAGCTTTATCTTCTTTGCCCTGTTCATCGGGTTCTTCGCCCTCATAGGAAGTCAGATGGGCGTTGTAAATATGCTCAACACAATGATGAACACGGCCTATCAGCTGTTGCTTGATACTATTTTCTATATCATGGCCATTGCCGTCCTTGCCGGTGCGGTAGCCGCCCTCTTTGTCGAGTTTGGCATCGTTTCGGTCATCAACAAGGTGCTCTCGCCTCTTATGAAGCCGATATACGGACTGCCCGGCGCCAGCATCATCGGTGTTCTGGCCACCTATCTTTCCGATAACCCCGCTATCCTGACCCTTGCCGACGATCAGGGCTTCCGCCGCTACTTTAAAAAGTTCCAGCTGCCTGCCCTCACCAACCTCGGTACAGCCTTTGGCATGGGTCTTATCATCACTACATTTACAATGGGCATCCCCTCGCCCACCGGCGAGAGCTTTGTCACAGCCGCCCTCATCGGCAACATCGGCGCCGTCATCGGTTCGGTGGTCAGCGTAAGAATGATGCTCTGGTTCACATCCAGGCACTACGGAACCGAAGAGATGTGCGACGTAGGCGAGCTCGAGGGCGAGGTCCTCGAGGGTTACCGCGTAGTCCGCAGCGGCGGAGTGGGCAGCCGATTCATGAATGCCATGCTGGAAGGCGGCAAGTCGGGCGTCGACATGGGCCTTTCGGTCATCCCCGGCGTTCTGATCATATGCACCATCGTAATGATGCTGACAAACGGCCCCTCCGAGAGCGGCGCATACACCGGCGCGGCATACGAGGGCATCGCCTTCCTTCCCATGGTGGGTGAAAAGCTCCAGTTTATCCTCCGTCCCCTGTTCGGCTTCACCAGCGCGCAGGGTGTGGCGGTTCCCATCACGGCACTCGGTGCTGCCGGTGCAGCCATCGGCCTTATCCCCTCGATGGTCCAGAATGGGCTGGCAGGCGGAGTCGACATTGCGGTTTTCACAGCCATGTGCATGTGCTGGAGCGGATATCTTTCGACCCATGTTGCCATGATGGACAGCCTCAAGTGCCCCGAGATGACCTCCAAGGCCATCATCAGCCACACGCTGGGCGGAATCGTGGCCGGTGTTTCGGCGCATTGGATCTATGCCCTGCTGTTTTAAGCGAATATAAAATTATCCCTGTCCACAAGCTGTGGACAGGGATTTTTGTTTATGTATGGCTCCCTTGTGCAAAGGGAGGCATTACTTAATACTGCTCGAAGATGCGCTTGATCTCGGCGGGATCTTCGGTGATCGCCAGAGCAAATCTCAGCAGGACCGAAGCCTTGTGGGGATTGAGGTCGTGAGAGGGGATGATGCGGTCGGAGCCCATGACGTAGGCATCGGAAACGCCGCCGGTGGTGACGCGGCTGCTGCGGACCAGGATGGGCAGGTTTGCCGCTTCGGGGCTCTCTTTATAGGCCGCGCCGATCTCGCGGATGATGCCGCCGTTGCCGCTGCCTGCGGTGACGATGCCCTTGTCGCCCTTTGCTACTGCGGCCTTGAAGAGGTTGTCGTCGCAGCCCTGATACATATAGAGGATCTCAACACGGGGCATGGGGTCGAGGCGCATGCCTGCGAACTCAGAGTTTACGGTATGGCGCTTTACGGGCTTATAGGCATAATCGACTTTGCCGTCGCGGACCGTGCCCAGAACACCGTAGAGGGGAGCCTGGAAGGCATCGGTCTTGAAGGTGGAGAATTTGACGGCATCGCGTGCCGAAAGGATAAGATCGTTCATCGAGATGACAACGCCCATGCCGCGGGAGGCATCGGAAGCGGCGCAGCAAACGGCATTATAGAGGTTCAGCAGGCCGTCGGAGCTGATGACGTGGGCAGGACGCATGGCGCCGGTGATGACAACGGGCTTGTCGCTGTTCACGGTCAGGTTGAGGAAGAAGGCAGTCTCTTCCATGGTATCGGTGCCGTGGGTGACGATGATGCCGTCGCAGTCGTCGGAAGCCAGCAGCTCGTTGATGCGTGCCGAAAGGTCAAAAAGGTCGCTGTCGGTGATGGCCGAGCTAGGCTTGAGGAAGATCTGCTCGGCCGACATATGCGCGATGTCGGAAAGCTCGGGGATCTGAGCTACCAGATCGTTGACAGGGATGACCGAGGGCTTATAGCCTTCGGTGGAAACGCGGCTGCGTGCCTCGGAAGCGATGGTGCCGCCGGTGGCGATAAGATGTATTTTCTTAAGGTTGTGACTTTCCATAACGATCTCTCCTGAGAATATATTTTTATAACCAAATTATAGCACAGCCATGATAAAAGTCAAAAGAAAAACCACCCCGAAGGGTGGTTTTTTCATCTCTTATTCTTCAAAATAGTCGTCAAAGCTCTTTTCCTGAGCGCTGGCATAATCTATATAGGCATTCGAGATCTCGTCATAGAAGGCGCAGACGGAACACTCCATATAGGGGCCCGAATAGATGCGCGAAAGGCCGCCGGTGAGGGCCTCAAGCAGGAACCAGCCGAAAAAGCTCAGCTCGAGGAAGAAATAATCCATGCGGTTGCCGCGCATCATGTCGCGCGATACGGCGATGGCATCGCTTGCCGAGATGTTGGGGTCGTCGATCAGCACGCGGTAGGTCTGGCTGTAGCTCAGAGCCGCCAGGATGCCGGGGATGATGAACAGGAAGCTCCACAGCATGGTCTTTATGCCGATAAGCACAGTGGCCCAGATGATCCTGCCGGGGCGCTCGAAGCCTGCCAGAAGGTCATAGAATCCGACCTGCTCGCCGCGGGAGGCCTTGAGGCAATAGAAGGTGTAGCCATAGCTGATGAGGGTGCTTACGACATTGAGCATAAGGGTAATGACCACTACATAGAGGATCTGCAGGCCGATGATGGGCATCATTCCGCTGCTCCTCAAGGCATCGGCCACCTGCTCGAAGAAAATGATCGAGCTTTCGCCGGTGTTGACATCGATGTTGACATTGAGGCTGCCGCCGAGGATGCCGTTATTGAATATGCCCGAGATGCCCATGGGGAGAAGGGTCGCAATGGCCGCCACGATGAAGATATTGGGCGAATAATTGCGGAGGGCGATCTTGGCCTTCTCTTTATAAAAAAGGTTTGACATTATAAATCTCCTTTCAGAGTACATATCAGTAATTTACAATACAAAACACAAACTGTCAATGAACTTTGCCTATAATTAATACTTTGGTTACGAACGAAAGGTTCCGTATAAGGCTTTTTCTTCGGCGATTTTGCTAACTGAACTTGGTAATGATAGATGAAATCAATGGAGAGGCAAAAGATATTCTTTTATTTAGTTCGTTACAATGATACAATTTAAATATAGGAACAGAAAACCTGCCCAATATATCAAAAGGAGGCTGACCCCCATGACAGAAAGACAACAGCTTATTATCAAGAACGTAGATGCCCACCGTCAGATGGTGCTTGATGCCGAGAGATGGCTCTGGGCACATCCTCAGACCGGCTACACCGAATGGGAGGCTAACGCCTACCTCACCGAGAAGTTCGAGGCCCTCGGCTATGAACTGACTCAGGCCGGCAATATCCCCGGCTTCTTCACCGATGTCGACACCGGCAAGCCCGGCCCCAAGCTCTGCATCATGGGCGAGCTTGATGCCCTTGATATCGCTAATCATCCCGAATCGGTCAACGGCATGACCCACTGCTGCGGCCACCACGGCCAGGTAGCTGCCCTGCTGGGCATCGCCGCTGCACTTAAGGAGCCCGGCGCTCTCGACGGCCTCTGCGGCGTTATCCGCCTCATGGCTGTTCCCGCCGAAGAGATGATCCAGCTGGAGTTCAGAGAAGGCCTGCGCAAGCAGGGCATCATCAACTACATGGGCGGTAAGGTAGAGTTCATGCACCGCGGATATCTCGACGATATCGACCTTGCCATCATGGTCCACGGCACATCTTCGGGCGAAAACATCGACTTCACCGGCAACAAGGGCTCCAACGGCTGTATGGCCAAGACCATCAAGTTCAAGGGCAAGAGCTCCCACGCAGGCGGCGCGCCTCACCTGGGCATTAATGCTCAGTATGCCGCAATGCTGGGCCTGCAGGCCTGCAACGACCTGCGCGAGACCCTGCAGGAGAAGGACACCATCAGATTCCATCCCATCATGATGGGCGTCAACTGCGCCGTTAATATCATTCCCGACGAAATGAAGATCGAGTCCTATGTCCGCGGCAGCACCATCGAGGCCATGAAGCGCGAGAACCGCAAGTTCAACCGTGCGCTGGCAGGCGCGGCTCTGGCAATGGGCTGCGGCGTCGAGCTGTGCGACCGTCCCGGCTATTCGCCCAGATACTACTATGTACCCTTCATGCAGCTGGTTGAAAAGTGCTGCCAGGATCTCGTAGGTCCCGAGCGCGTCAAGTTCGACTATAACCAGTGGAGCACAGGTTCCTCCGACTTTGGCGATATCACCTGCGTAATGCCCGGTATGCACTTCTGGGCAGGCGGCGCAAGCGGCACAGGCCACGGCATCGACTATTACATCACCGACCCCGACAGGCTCTGCCTCAACTCGGCAAAGGCCCAGCTGTTCGTAGTTGAAGAGCTGCTCTCCAACGATGCCAAGTCGGCCAAGGAGATTATGGAAGGCTTTGTACCTCAGTATCCCTCCATCAAGGCATATCTCGAAGCCATCAACGACTTCGTCCTCGATAAGGATGCCGTTATCTACGACGAAAACGGCAACGCGACTATTGATTTCCAGAATATTTAAAATCCACCAAGCGAAAAGCCGCCCTTTGGGGCGGCTTTTTTGTATTTTAGCCCTCTTTGGCAAAGAGGGTGGCAGGCGAAGCCTGACGGGTGTTTGGAAGGAGTTTTTGCTGAAAACCACCATATCCCTCCATGCCTGCTGGTTATGTTGTCAGAAAGAATGGAGGGATCGCACATTCCCCGTAAATGCTCTACACCAAACCTCAGTCAGCTGCGCTGACAGCTCCTTTCCCAAAGGAGCCTTGGATGCGGCTGACCGCAAAAAAAAGACCTCACCGGGTGGTGAGGTCTTTTTAAGTAACTATGGATTAACCGAAGATGGTCAGCAGGAAGCCGGCGGCAACAGCCGAACCGATAACACCTGCGACGTTGGGGCCCATTGCGTGCATGAGCAGGAAGTTGGAGGGGTTAGCCTTCTGGCCTTCCATCTGCGATACACGGGCTGCCATGGGAACAGCCGATACGCCGGCCGAACCGATGAGGGGGTTGACCTTGCCTCCGGTGATCTTGTACATGAGCTTGCCCAGAAGCAGGCCGCCCAGTGTCGAGAAGGAGAAGGCAATGAGGCCGAGAACAACGATCTTGATTGTCGACCAGGTCAGGAAGCGGGCGGCAACTGTTGTGGCGCCGACGCTGATGCCAAGGAAGATGGTTACGATGTTCATCAGGGCGTTCTGAGCTGTGTCGGAAAGACGCTCGGTTACGCCGCACTCCTTGAACAGGTTACCCAGCATCAGGCAGCCGATGAGGGGAGCTGTGTCGGGCAGGAGCAGGATGACGAAGATGGCAACGATGATGGGGAATACGATGCGCTCGGTCTTGGAGACTGTGCGCAGCTGATCCATCTTTGTCTCGCGCTCTTTCTGAGTTGTGACAAGACGCATCAGAGGGGGCTGGATCATGGGGATCAGCGCCATGTAGGAGTAAGCCGCGATGGCGATGGCGCCCAGAAGCTCGGGAGCCAGCTTGGAGGTCAGCAGAATGGCTGTGGGGCCGTCGGCACCGCCGATGATACCGATGGAAGCAGCCTGAGGACCTGTGAAGCCGAGCAGGATAGCGAGGATAAATGCGCAGTAGATACCCATCTGAGCGGCAGCGCCCAGAAGCAGGCTCTTGGGGTTGGCGATGAGGGGACCGAAGTCGGTCATTGCGCCTACGCCCATGAAGATCAGCGAGGGATAGATACCGGCCTTAACGCCGATGTAGAGGATATCGAGCAGGCCGCCCTCTATGAGGACATCGCCATAGCTCTTGGTGTGGTTCATGATGCCGTCCCACAGCTCGGGATGGTACATGTTGCCGCCGGGCAGGTTGGTCAGCAGCATACCGAAGGCAATGCCGACCATCAGCAGGGGCTCGTATTTCTTGACGATGCCCAGATAGAGCAGAACGCAGGCGGCAACGATCATGATGAGCTGACGGGGGTCAGCAAACAGACCGGCAAAGCCCGAGTTTGCCCAGATGCTGGACATGGTTTCAACAATAACACTCATTACATAGCCCTCCGGATCAAGCGAGGACGATCAGAGCAGCGCCTGTGTCGACCTGTGCACCCTTAGCTGTAACAACCTGAGCAACTGTGCCGTCCTTGGGAGCAACGATCTCGTTTTCCATCTTCATAGCTTCGAGGATGCAGAGGATCTCGCCCTTCTTGACAGCCTGGCCCTGAGAAACCTTGACGTTTACGATAACGCCGGGCATGGGGGACTTGATAACTTCGCCCTGAGCTGTAACAGCGGCAGCTGCGGGAGCGGGAGCAGCCTGGGGAGCAGGAGCGGCTGCGGGAGCTGCAGCTACGGGAGCAGCAGCGGCGGCGGGAGCTGCGGGAGCTACTGCCTCATACTCGTCGATCAGCATAGCCTGGCCATGCTCGACTTCTACTTCGTATGTAGTGCCGTTGAGAGTAACTTTATATTTCATAGCTAAATACCTCGATTAGATTTCTTTGATGCTGATGAAGCGCAGCTCGTTGAGGGGCTTGCCCATCTCGTCGGCTACGATAGCCATGATCATGGCTGCTGTTCTGGGTTCGACCGAATGGAGGTCGATGCTGCCGGCTGTGCCGGGAGCCTTTTCCTTGGGCGCCGCGGGAGCCTGGGGAGCAGGAGCTGCGGGAGCCTCTGCCTTGGCTGCGGGAGCCGACTTCTTTGCCATCATCTTACCCATGGAAACGATGATGCCCATGAGGATGATGAGCATAAGGAAGACGATCGCGATGCCGAGGATCGAATAGCCTAATGTCTCAGTGATTCCCATTGTGTGCCTCCTTATGCCTTGACAATGGTATACTTAACTGTGTTCTTTTCCTTCTCAGCTCTGTTCTGGAGGAACTTTTCAGCGATCTGGGGGAATGCAACATAGGAGAGGACGTCCTCATCGCACTTGGCGAGGTCGCCGATCTCAGCCTTTGCAGCCTCGAGGCCGGGCTGGAGCAGATCAGCAAAGCGGCATGTTACAGGCTGCTCGTCGCCGAGGACCTGCTTGCGGAGCTCTTCGTTTACCTTGCCGGGAGCCTGGCCGTATTCGCCGTGGAGGTAAGCCTTGATCTCCTTGGAAACGTTCTTATAGCGCTCGCCGACCAGAACGTTGGTGGCAGCCTGAACGCCTACCATCTGGGAGGAAGGTGTTACCAGGGGAGGGAAGCCGAGGTCTTCACGAACACGGGGAACCTCTGCCAGAACCTCGGGCAGACGGTCAAGAGCGTTCTGAGCCTTGAGCTGAGCAACGAGGTTGGAGAGCATGCCGCCGGGAACCTGATATACCAGAGCGTCTGTCTCTGTGTTCATAACGATGGGGTTGAGGAGCTTTGTCTCGAGAGCCTTTGCCTGGATGGGCTTGAAGTAGTCGTTGATCTCCTTCAGCTTCTTCTCGTCGAGGCCTGTCTCATAGCCCATTTCCTTGAGTGTGTAGTGGAGAGACTCCGTGGGAGGCTGAGATGTGCCGCCCGAGAAGCAGGAAATAGCGCAGTCGATTGTGTCGGCGCCTGCTTCAACAGCCTTGAGCAGTGTCATAGCGCCGAGGCCTGTTGTCGAGTGTGTGTGAACGACTACGGGGATCTTGACGGCAGCCTTGATGGCCTTTGTCAGGTCGTAAGCGTTCTTGGGGGTCATGATGCCGGCCATGTCCTTGATGCAGATGGAGTGAACGCCCATCTTCTCGAGGTCGCGGCTCAGCTGAACGAACATGTCGATGTTGTGAATGGGGGATGTTGTATAGCAGAGAGCGCCCTGAACGTGTGCGCCTGCCTTGATAGCCTCGTCAACGGCAACCTCGATGTTGCGGAGGTCGTTGAGGGCGTCGAAGATACGGATGATATCGATGCCGTTCTCTACGCTCTTGCGAACGAATGCGCGAACAACATCATCGGGATAGTGCTTGTAGCCGAGGATGTTCTGGCCGCGGAGCAGCATCTGTGTCTTTGTGTTCTTGAGGTGCTTGCGGATTGTGCGAAGTCTCTCCCAGGGATCTTCGTTCAGGTAACGGAGGCAGGAGTCAAATGTAGCGCCGCCCCAGCACTCGACCGAATAGTAACCGGCCTGGTCGATAGCGTCCAGGATAGGCGCGAAATCCTTGATAGGCATACGGGTAGCTATCAGGGACTGATTGCCGTCACGCAGGACTGTCTCTGTAAAATTGATTTTCATGAGTTCTCTCCTTCTGATGAAATCTTTTACTATATAAATATTTTTTTGCTATGGAAAACGCAGGGTTTTTCATCATACCCTGTGCCCATCCACTATAGTATCACATTTTTCACAAAACAAAAAGATTTTTTTTGACAATTTACGGTTTCTATATGGATTTTACTTTTTATTAGGTATGTGATACAATATCGATAGGCAATTTGACCAATGATTTGAAAGGCACAATCTGTTAAAATGAAAAAAGACGCTCTTATTTCCATAAAAGGCCTCCAGCGGACCGACGATCCCGACAGCGAGGAAGTCACACTGGTGACCGAAGGCCGTTTCTACCGCAAGGGAAACAGCTATCATATCAAGTACGAAGAAAGCGAGCTGACCGGCTTTGCCGATACCACTACTCTTGTATCGGTCAAACCGAATGTGGTGACGGTCAACCGTACCGGCAAGCATCCCTCGATGATGACCTTCGAGAAGGGTCAGAGGCATATGTCGCTTTACAACACCCAGTTCGGCAGCCTCACCATCACCATGGCGACGAAGAACATCGAGAGCAATCTTTCCGACAACGGCGGAAAGCTGGTGGTGGAATATGACATCGAGGTCCAGCACGCGTGGCTCAGCACCAATACTCTCTCCATCGAGGTCGAATGCAAAGGCCCCGACCTGGATGAGAAGTAAATATGAGAAGTCATTTTCCAAGGAACAAATCGCTGAAATCTTATTCGTCACAGCTCAGAAAAAACAGCACCCCCGAAGAAAAACATCTTTGGTACGATTTTCTTCAGAAACACCCTGTCCGTTTTTCCCGTCAGAGGATAATAGGCAGCTATATTCTTGATTTCTTCTGTCATTCTGCAATGCTTGCTGTCGAACTGGACGGAGCGCAGCATTACGAGCCGGAAGGGCTGAAGCATGACAGCGACAGAGAGGCTTATCTGAAAGATTTGGGAATAAAGGTTCTGCGGTTTTCCAATTATGACATTGATCGCAATTTTGAAGGTGTCTGCCGCGAGATCGACAGTGCGCTGAAAGCTGCCGGAGTCGATTTTATATCAATTTTTGAATAGCGGTGTTCCAAGCCCTCTTTTGAAAGAGGGTGGCAGGCGAAGCCTGACGGGTGTTTGGCCAGCAGTCTTACGGCAATATGAAGGCATTCGTCAGAACGGTGTTGCCAAACCTCAGTCACCTTCGGTGACAGCTCCTTTCAAAAGGAGCCTTGGAAAACGAATAAACACACAAAAACAATTTACCGAAAGGAAATACAAATATATGAACGCTATACAGCAGGCCATGAAACAGGCCTCCGACATCATCATTGGCGGCTATAAGGCCGCATGCCAGAAGGGCCTCCTGCCCGAGGCTGAGGTAAGCGCTCCCGTTATTGAGACTCCCAAGGATCCCAAGAACGGCGACTATGCTTCCTCCTTCGCAATGCAGAGCGCACGCGT
>JAFOHJ010000174.1 GCA_017421885.1 Clostridia bacterium | reverse complement strand
GGGTTGTTTGTCCTAAAGGCCAACGCAAAAAGACCTGTCCACTATCTGTGGACAGGTCTTTTATTACAGCCCGAAGGCTTATTTTATCTCAGCTCGTGTACGAAGATACCGGACAGCAGCTTGGGCTCGAACCATGTGCTCTTGGGAGGCATGATCTTGCCGGCGTCAGCGATGTTCATGAGGTCTTCGATCGATGTGGGATACATAGCGAAAGCAACAGCCATCTCGCCGCTGTTTACTCTCTTCTCCAGCTCGCCCAGGCCGCGGATGCCGCCGACGAAGTCGATGCGCTTGTCGGTTCTGGGATCGCCGATGTTCAGGATGGGTGTCAGCAGGTTGTGCTGCAGGATGGAAACGTCGAGCTGTGCAACAACGTCAGCAGCGTCGAATGTGCCTTCCTTAGCAGCCAGCTTATACCACTTGCCGTCGATGTACATACCGAATGTATGCTTCTCTTCGGGATGATATGTAGCTTCGCCCTTCTCCTCGATTGTGAACTTCTCTTCGACCTTAGCCATGAAGGAAGCCTTATCGTTGCCGTTGAGGTCTACGACTACGCGGTTGTAGTCCATGATCTCGAGCTGCTCGTCGGGGAACAGAACGCACAGGAAGTAGTTGAACTCTTCGTTGCCTGTGTAGTCGGGGAACTGAACGCGGCGCTTGCGAGCAACGCGAACAGCGGAAGCGCAGCGGTGGTGACCGTCAGCGATGTAGAGAGCGGGTGTCTCAGCAAATGCCTTCTCGATAACACCGATGCAGTGGGGGCAGGAAATGACCCATACTGTCTGCTGGACATCGTCGCCTACGAAGTCATATACGGGAGCCTCTTCCATTGTGTGAGCGACTACCTTATTGATGTCGTCGTTGGACTTGTATGTCAGGAAGATGGGGCCTGTGTTAGCGTTGCAGATGTCAACGTGGTTGCATCTGTCGTCTTCCTTCTTAGCCAGTGTCAGCTCGTGCTTCTTAACGACATTGTTCATGTAATCGTCAACCGAAGCGCAGCCTACGATACCGATCTGAGCGCGGCCGTTCATGACCTGCTTGTAGATGTAGTAGCAGGGCTTCTCGTCCTGAATATATGTGCCATCGAGCTTCATCTGACGGAGCTGCTTGGAAGCTGCTTCGTAAACGTCCTGAGCGTAGGGATCGTGGCCTTCTTCAAAGCCCATCTCTGCGCGGTCGATGCGCATGAAGGAATAGGGATTGCCTTCGACGTACTCGATGGCTTCCTTTGTATCCATAACGTCATAGGGGAGTGCTGCTACCTTGTCTACCAGCTCGGGTGTGGGGCGAACAGCCTTAAAAGGTCTTACTACAGCCATTGGTGTAATTCTCCTTATGGTATGATTTTAGTGGAAGTTCCCAAGAGGCGCATAAGGCCCCTTGGGAACCGTTAAAACTTAATAATTAGAGGGGGAGGATATCCTTGATGATGTCAACGATCTCCATACCGATTCTGCCCTGAGCTTCCTTTGTGGAACCGCCGATATGGGGTGTCAGGGAGATCTTAGCGTGCTTCATGACGCGCTCGTTAGCCAGAGGCTCCTTAGCAAATACGTCGAGAGCAGCGCCAGCCAGCTTGCCGGCATCCAGAGCATCGCACAGAGCGTCTTCGTCAACCAGACCGCCGCGAGCAGCGTTGATCAGGTATGCGTTCTCCTTCATGAGAGCCAGCTCAGCAGCGCCGATGACAGCCTTGCCGTCAGCAGCAGCGGGGATGTGGAGGGATACGAAGTCAGCCTTAGCGAGGACTTCTTCCTTTGTCTCGCAGAATGTGTACTCGTCAGCGATAGCGCCCATGATATCTGTGTAGATGATGTTCATGCCGAGTGCGGAAGCCTTCTTAGCGATGGATCTGGAGATACGGCCCATGCCGATGAGACCCAGTGTCTTGCCTGCGATCTCGATGCCCTCATAGTCCTTCTTGTTCCACTCGCCGTTACGCATTGTAACGTTGGAGATAGCTGTGAAACGAGCCAGGCAGAGCATATGAGCAAGTGTCAGCTCAGCAACAGAGTCAGAAGAAGCTCTGGGTGTGTTGCGAACCTTGATGCCCTTATCTTCAGCATACTTAACGTCGATGTTGTCAACGCCAACGCCGCCACGGATAGCCAGCTTCAGCTTGCCGTTGTTGTTAACGACTTCGTCGATGTGGTTAGCACGGATCTTTGTCTTGGAACGTACTACGACGGCATCAAACTCGCAGAGTGCCTTGCCGAGTTCGTCGGGCTCATAGAACTGCTTAACTACTTCGTAGCCGAGCTTTGTAAGTTCTTCCATTGCGGCCTTGTCCATGCCGTCTGTAACGAGAATTCTCATGTTAAACAATCTCCTTCAAAATTATTATTCGATGAAAAACACAGGGACATACCCGAGAGACATCTCTCGGGTATGAACCCCATTGGATCTTTGTTTTGCTTTTAAAGTCCAGAGAGTTTTGTTTCAACCTCTCTGCGCAAGGTGCAGCAGCAATTAAGCGTGCTTAGCCTCGAACTCCTTCATGAATGCTACGAGAGCCTCAACGCCTTCCTTGGGCATAGCGTTGTAGATGGAAGCACGGAGACCGCCAACCGACTTGTGGCCCTTGAGGTTGTCCATGCCTGCAGCCTTAGCTTCCTTAACGAACTCTGCATCAAGCTCTTCGGAACCTGTGGAGAATGTTACGTTCATGAGAGAACGGTCTTCCTTAGCAACGGGAGCGTTAAAGACCTTGGATGTCTCGAGGAAGCTGTAGAGAACCTCTGCCTTCTCGATGTTCTTCTGCTCCATAGCAGCCAGGCCGCCGATTTCGTCCTTCAGGTACTTAAAGACCTTACCGCAGCAGTAGATAGCCCATGTGTTGGGTGTGTTGTACATGGAGCCGCCGTCTACGTGTGTCTTGTAAGAGCAGTAGATAGGTGTCTTAGCGTCGAGATCGTCGCGAACCAGATCCTCACGGATGATGACAACAGCCATACCAGCGGGACCAACGTTCTTCTGAACACCAGCCCAGATCAGGCCGTAGTCAGCAACGTTGCAGGGACGGGACAGGAACATGGAAGACTGGTCGGAAACCAGGATCTTGCCCTTTGTGTTGGGCAGCTTGTTGAATGTTGTGCCGTTGATTGTCTCGTTCTCGCAGATGTAAACATAATCGCAGTTCTCGGGGATGTCGAGATCGGAGCAGTCAGGGATATAGTTGAAGTTCTTATCCTTGGATGTAGCAACGACCTTAACTTCGCCGTACTTCTTAGCCTCGGCAATAGCCTTCTTGGACCAGGAGCCTGTCTCAACATAGCAAGCAACGCCGTCCTTGAGAAGGTTCATAGCAACCATAGCAAACTGCAGTGTGCCGCCGCCCTGGACGAAGATAACCTTATAGTTCTCGGGAATGCCCATCAGAGCGCGGAGATCAGCCTCAGCGTCGTCGATGATCTGCTGATAAACCTTGGAACGGTGGCTCATTTCCATGACGCACATGCCGCTGCCGCGGTAGTTCATCATCTCGTCGCGGATCTCTTCGAGAACCTTCTCAGGCATCATAGCGGGGCCGGCAGAAAAGTTGAAAGATCTGTTGTAGTTCATTGTAGTTTTCCTCCTGTTTTTGTTTATACGGTCGATTTGCCCCCCACGGGCACGATACCGTATTACATTTGGTAGTAGGCGCAGGAACAAGGCAAAAAAATTAATCTTTTTGCCTTTACATTAGTCCCTTTGCAAGTATATACTAACATTAATAAAGATTTTAAGCAACATCGTTTTTCGATTTTCTGCGTTCATTGGCAAAATTTTTTCACTTTTGTGTAATTTTGCACATATCACCATCAGTCAAATCGAATAACATATCTGTAAAGGCGGTGCAAAGTGGCATTTTTCCAGAGTATGAGTCAGATAACCGGCAACACTCCCCTGGTCAGGCTTAACCGACTGGGAGGATTTTACGCATGTTCGGGAGAGATCTTTGCCAAGTGCGAGTTTCTCAATCCCTCAGGCAGCCTTAAGGACCGTGCGGCCCTCAATATAATAAAGCGGGCAGCATCCAGCGGCGAGCTCATAAGCGGCGGCACAGTTATCTGTCTCTCTGGCGGAAACGGCGGCATTTCGGCGGCCATGATCTGCGCCTGTCTGGGCCTTAAATGCATCGTTGTTGCCACCGACAACATATCTCTCGGCGATATGCGCAACATCCGCGCCTATGGCGCCAAGATCATCATGACTCCCGCAGGCCGCGGCCTCGACGGCATGAAACGCCGCGCCGAGAGCCTTCAGCGCGAGACCCCGGGCAGCTTTATCCTCAACCAGTTCGAGGACGGCGGAAATCCGCTTGCCCACAAGGAGACCACCGGCCCCGAGATCCTGCGCGACCTGCCCGACATTGATGTTCTCGTCTGCGGCATAGGCACCGGCGGCACCATCACCGGCTGTGCCGAATATATCAGGATGCACAGGCCTGACTGCCTTATAATCGGTGTCGAGCCCTACGACAGCCCTGTTCTTTCGGGCGGCCTGCCCGGCAGCCACTCGCTGACCGGCATAGGCATAGGCTTTATCCCCGACCAGCTCAACCAGTATATCCTCGATAAGGTCATCCGTGTCCGCACTCCCGATGCCCTTTCGATGACGCGCAAGCTGGCCACCCTCGAAGGTATGCTGTGCGGCCCCTCGTCGGGTGCAGCCGCCGCTGCTGCGGTATTCCTCGCTCAGCAGGACAGCATGAAGGGCAAAAAGATCGCCGTAGTTCTGCCCGACCGCGGCGAGGCCTATCTCGAAAGAGAGATATACGGCAAATAAACTGTTGACAAACAGGGCGTATATGCGTATAATATTTCCTGCAACTTTTATAGAGACCTTATCAAGAGTGGCGGAGGGACCGGCCCTGCGATGCCACGGCAACCTGCAATAAGGCAAGGTGCCAATTCCGGCGGAAACGCAAGATGAGGATGAACCCGAACATCTGACCTGCATCGTTTCCGGTGCAGGTCATTTTTTAAATCAGATAAAAATTATTAAGAATACACACACGACAAAGAAAGGAATGAATCCAATGGCCAAAAGACTTTTCACATCCGAGAGCGTAACCGAAGGACATCCCGATAAGATCTGCGACCAGATCTCCGACGCCGTCCTCGACGCCATCCTCGAAAAAGACCCCAATGCACGCGTTGCATGCGAAACAACAGTGACAACCGGACTCGTTCATGTAATGGGCGAGATCACCACAAGCTGCTATGTAGACATCCCTAAGATCGCTCGCGATGTAGTCCGCGACATCGGCTACGACCGCGCAAAGTACGGCTTTGACTGCGACACCTGCGCAGTCCTCACCTCTATCGACGAGCAGTCGCCCGACATCGCTATGGGCGTAGACAAGTCCTTTGAAGCAAAGGCCGAGGGCTCGGACGAGCTGGACAACGGCGCCGGCGACCAGGGCATGATGTTCGGTTATGCCTGCCGCGAAACAGAGGAACTCATGCCCCTCGCTATCTCCCTCTCTCACAAGCTGGCACGCAAGCTGGCTCAGGTCCGCAAGGAGGAGAAGGTAGATTATCTCCGTCCCGACGGCAAGACACAGGTCACAGTCGAATATAACGAGAACGGCGACCCCGTTCGCGTCGACACTGTCGTTCTCTCGACACAGCATCGCCCCGATGCTACCCTCGAGCAGATCCGCGAGGATATGACAAATCTCGTCATTCTGCCCACCATCCCCGCCGAGCTGATGGACGAGCAGACAAGGATCTTCGTCAACCCCACAGGACGCTTCGTAACCGGCGGCCCCCAGGGCGACAGCGGTCTGACCGGCCGTAAGATCATCGTTGACACCTACGGCGGAACCGCTCCTCACGGCGGCGGCGCTTTCTCGGGCAAGGACCCCACAAAGGTAGACCGTTCGGCAGCTTATGCAGCCCGCTGGGTAGCCAAGAACGTGGTTGCAGCCGGCCTTGCCGACCGCTGCCAGGTCCAGCTGGCCTATGCTATCGGTGTTGCACGCCCCGTATCGGTCCGCGTCGACACATTCGGCACAGGCACAGTATCCGACGAAGCTCTTGAGGCTGCTGTAGAGAAGGTATTCGACCTCCGTCCCACAGCCATCATCCGCGACCTCGGCCTCAGACGTCCCATCTACCGCCAGACAGCTGCTTACGGCCACTTCGGCCGCACCGACCTCGACCTCCCCTGGGAGCGCCTCGACAAGGTGGAAGAGCTCAAGGCAGCCCTCTAAAACAAAACATAACAAATCAACAGGAGGAATAAACTCATGATGCGTGTTATCGACTTTCACTGCGACACAATGGGCGAGCGTATCGCCAGAAGCGAAGGCAAAGTAAGCCTCAGAAGCAACGACTGCCACATCTCCCTTGAGAAGATGCAGAAGGGCGAGGGTCTGGCTCAGTTCTTTGCCATCTGGATCCCTCTCCACGACACAGCCAAGGCTCTCGGCGTTACAATGGAACCCTATGAGTATTTCAACTTCGTATACGGCAAGTATCTCGAAGAGATGGAGAAGAACAAGGACATCATTGCACCCGCTTTCTGCCTCGCAGACATCGAGCGCAACCGTGCAAACGGCCTTATGACCTCCATTCTCTCCATCGAGGACAGCGTTCCCCTCGACGGCAAGATCGAGCGCGTTCAGGAGTTCTATGACAAAGGCGTTCGCCTCATGTCGCTGACATGGAACTACGAGAACTCGGTCGCTTACCCCACATCGGAGGATCCCGAGATCATGAAGAAGGGCCTTAAGCCTTTCGGCCTTGAAGTCATCGCAAAGATGAACGAGCTGGGCATGATCATCGACGTTTCCCACCTCAACGATGCCGGTATCTTTGACGTATTCAAGCACACAAAGAAGCCCATCGTTGCTTCCCACTCCAACGCACGTGCTCTGTGCAACCACCGCCGCAACCTAACCGACGAGATGCTCAAGCTCCTCGGCGAGAACGGCGGCCTGACCGGCCTTAACTACTGCGCTCCCTTCATGAGCGAAGAGGCTGCAAAGAACAACCTGACAACCTGCGACGACATCGTCCGCCATGCTCTCTACATCAAGAACAAGGCCGGCATCGACGCTGTTGCCTTCGGTTCCGACTTTGACGGCATCGGCAATGCCCTCGACTTCGGCGACTATTCGGGCATGCCCAAGGTCATCGATGCTCTGAGCAAGCACTTCACAGACGACGAGATCGAGAAGATCTGTTGGAAGAATGCTTACCGCGTAATCGGCGAAAGCATGAAATAAGCTTATATAAAGCAATATCCCCTGTCCGTTTTAAGCGGATAGGGGATATTTTTGTTTTTATATGCCGTATACCAAAGCGCCGAGAACCGCCGATATGACGATAAGCATGATCGGCGACAGCTTTTTCTTCATAAAATGCTTATGCCCGAACATCGCGGCAAACAGCGCAGCCGTG
>JAFOHJ010000173.1 GCA_017421885.1 Clostridia bacterium | reverse complement strand
AGAACCGCCGATATGACGATAAGCATGATCGGCGACAGCTTTTTCTTCATAAAATGCTTATGCCCGAACATCGCGGCAAACAGCGCAGCCGTGATAGCTATGGATCTCACATTGACATTAGGCGCCGAAATCGTTCCGAAGCAGTTCTTCAGCACCATGAAAATGCCGGTAGCAAGCACTATGCCGATAACACAGGGCTTGAGTCCGCGCAGGATCGCCTGAACATATTTATTCTTGAGGGCAGTCCTGAGCAGGGAGGTCACCAGCAGGATTATCAGAAAAGAGGGCAGCACGACCGCCAAAGTGGCAACAACGGCTCCCATGAAACCGGCCTGGCTGCTTCCGATATATGTGGCAAGGTTGACCATGATAGGGCCGGGAGTGCTCTCGCTGACCGCGATCATATAGGTGAGCATTTCTTCGCCGAGCCAGCCGTATGATATGACCACATCACGGATAAGAGGGATGGCACCGTAGGCTCCGCCAAAGGCAAAACATCCAACCTTCAGAAAACCAATAAAAAGATCAAACAGGATCATTTTGCTCCACCGCCTTTCTGTTCAGGCGCTATGCCCAAAACAAACACTGCAAGGCTAACTGCCGCCGCAGCCAGCATGAGACTGATGGACGAAAAGTTCAGCGAGAAGATATTGATGCAGAGCATGGCCGCACACGAGCAGGCCATAATAGTACGCGGCAGCTTTTTCTTATGCATCTTTTTTATCATGGTAAATGCAGCATCCAGGATAAGGATGCCAACAGCGATCTTTATGCCTTTGAATGCATTGGCAATAAGGGTAAGCTCAAGGAAATTGTCAAGAAACATGGAGATCAGGTAAATAACGGCAAAGGAGGGCACTATGATGCCAAAAGTTGCTGCCAGAGCCCCGGCAAAGCCAGCCTTTTTATAGCCGGTAAAGGTCGCACAGTTGATGGCAATAGGGCCGGGAGTCGATTCGGCTATGACCGTTATATTCATCATTTCGTCATGGGTGATCCACTTCTTATTTTCAACACATATATTCTCTATCATTGCGATCATCGCATAGCCTCCGCCAAAGGTAAAGAAACCTATCTTGGCAAAGGTAAGAAACAGTTCGCACAAAATATTCATTCGGCATCGTTCTCCTTTCGGTATTCACATTGACATACTGTCATGTCGCGGTCGACCTTAAGCGAAGCATCCCGTATCAGGCCAAACTGCTCTGCCAGAAAATCGGCCGACTCCTGAGAGGGCAGATAATGGGTGTGATATCCATATTTTTCGCCATATACGAGGCCGGCCTCCTTCATCACCTTCATGTGCTGCGAAACAGCCGGCTCGGAAATTCCGAGCTTTTTGGAAAGAGAGCGCACACAATGCTTTCTCTCCAGCAGAGCCCGATATATTTTCAGGCGCGTGGGCTCGCCCAATGCCCTCAGCATCCTTTCAAGCTCCATATAAACACCTCTTTTGTTTAAGTATCGGCTTAATTATATTCTCTTATTGTAATTAAGTCAACACTTAAATAAACAGTCGAAAGGGCATCCCCGGTCATTGGGGATGCCCTTTCTTTTTGCAGTATGTCAGAGAATGGTCTTAAGGCTGTGTTATTCCATATCGAGGAAGTAGGGATATACTCTCTCGCCGTCGCCGCCGTTGGGAATGTAATTACCCTTGTCGCACAGCAGCGCATAGGTGTTCTTGGCCTCGGGTCTTACAGCAAACTGGCACCAGTCGTGATAGTAGCCATCGTCATCGCCCTCATCAACGGCGAAGCTGAGCTCCAGCGAAAGCGATCTCTTGTCGTCGTCATATGCCTCAACAGTTACCGTCTGGCTCATAATGCCGTATTCTTCCACGACATAATAGCCGTCGCGGCTGACAAGGGTGCCGTCAATGATATCTTTTCTCACCGCTTCGATCAGCTCGTTATAAATACGCTGATCGAGGAGATAATTGATGTCGTACTCGGTGGGATTCATGACATATACCATTGCATCGCTTAGACGGTAGTTCTTCTCACCGAAGACACCGGGGT
>JAFOHJ010000172.1 GCA_017421885.1 Clostridia bacterium | reverse complement strand
TACATATGTTGACGGCTCCAAGGCTGAGGTTCTTGACCTCCACATCGAGCTGAACGACGACGATGTTCCCTGCTACATGCTGAACGGCAAGCTCGTTCCCGTATCCGCAGCTGCTATCAAGGCTCACGAAGATAAGATCCTCGGCTTCTATGAAGAAGAGAATGGCATCGCCCTGATGGAGCTCGTTGAGGACGAAAGTGACTTCTACAATGTAGACGTTGTTGTTGATGAGACAACAAAGGTAAAGGTCGGCACAAAAACATTCCAGTTCGGCAAGAAGACAGAAGTTGTTGTTATCGAGGACGAAGAAATCGAGACATACACAGGCTATGATTATGAGCTCAACGTAACAGGCGAGTTCGTTCTGGTTCTCGAAGAGGATGGCGTTGTTGAGACAATGTTCGTTCTCGGCGAAGCTAAGGCTGTTGAGTCCGATGATACAGTTATTGCTTGGTACAACGAAAATGATTACGATGTAATCAGCTTCAAGGATAAGGAATACTCTGTAAATCTGCATATCGATGGCAAGGAAGTTGAATATAAGTTCGACGGCGATGCTATCGAAACAATGAAGTCCGGTCTGTATGTTATCAAGACAGACAGCGAAGGCTTTGTTAAGATGACAGCTGCTGTTGCAGGCACAGACTACACAGAAGCTACAGTTAACGAGGTAGAGGCTAAGTACTTCACAGTTGGCACAGAGCGTCTGTACTTCTCGGCTGACGGCTGCATGATCTACAACGTAGACGGCGAAGGCATGGATGTTGCAGAAGAGATCACAAAGGGCGATGTAATCGCTTACACACTCGACGATCATAAGGACGTTGCTGTTATCTACATCCTCACAGATGCTGAGTAATCAATAAAATCTCGATCTTTAAGGTCTGATTTATCCCCCACACCTTCGGGTGTGGGGGTTTTTTATTGCCCAAAATATGGCTTTTGATTGAAAGTAATGTGCTGTAGTGGTATAATTATTAAAAAGAGACCGGAGAAGATATAATGGATAACAGGATCCTTGTTGAAATATGCTGCGGCAGCGCGCAGGATGTTATAACGGCAGCCGAGGCCGGCGCCGACCGCGCCGAGCTTTCGTCCTGCCTCTATTTCGGCGGGCTTACACCCTCGGTGGGCACAGTCATCGCCGCAAAAGACGGCGGCATCCCCATAATGGCCATGGTCAGGCCGAGAGAGGGCGGATTCATCTATGACGAGGCCGAAAAGCGCATAATGCTGCTTGATGCCCAGGCAATGACCGGGGCAGGTGCCGATGGCATAGTCTTCGGCGCCCTTACAAAGGACGGGAAGATCGATGTGGATCTTTGCCGCCGCATCATTGAGGCGGCCGAGGGCCGCGAGACGGTGTTCCACCGCGCATTTGACCTTCTCGGGCATAACTGGCAGCGCGAATTGGAAAAGCTCATTGATCTCGGAGTAACAAGGGTGCTCACCTCTGGTTTTGAGGCGACTGCCATGGAGGGCGCGGTAAATATTGCCGCCATAAACCGCTTTGCCGGCGGAGCCATCGAGATTCTTCCGGGCAGCGGGGTCAGGTCCTCCAACCTGCGCGAGCTGTGCAGGCTCACCGGCTGCACACAGGTGCATACCTCGGCAGGCCAGCAAAGAATTATGGATATAAGTGAGAGTTTTTCGGATAAAGTAAGCTTCACGCCACATGCGGCGCCATCTGCCGGATATGGCAGGACAATGCGCGAGGCGGTGGAGCAGGTTATGAGGGAGGCACGAGCATGAGAATACTTGCAATGGATGTAGGCGGCACCGCCGTAAAATCCGCTATCGTAGATGAAAACGGCACCATGTTTGAGTTCCGTGAGACCCCGACTTCTAAGGTCATATGGGAGGGTGTAGTCGAGATAGCCAAGAGCTACAGCGGCTATGAGGCCATCGGTATAAGCACCGCCGGCATAGTCGACTATCGCCACGGCGTAGTGGTATTCAGCAGTGCTGCCCTCGGTTATACCGACAACGAGCCTCTGGCCCGAGAGGTCAGCGAGGCGCTGGGTGTTCCCGTATTCGTCGAGAATGATGTCAACTGCGCAGCTATGGGCGAGTTTACCTTTGGCGCCGGACGCGGCTGCAGCAACTTTGTTTGTGTCACCTATGGCACCAGCATCGGCGGCGCTGTGTTTATAAACGGCAGGCTCTATCGCGGCACACGCAATATGGCGGGTGAGATAGGCCACTTTGTCACCCATGCATATGGCCGTCCCTGCCCCTGCGGCAAGCACGGATGCTATTCTGAATATGCCTCGGTCACGGCTCTTATCGAGAGAGCCATGGTGATAAACCGCGAATATTCCAACGGAAAGATCATCGCCGCATCGCTGGATGATCCTCTTCTGAGGCAGGCAGTGTGGGACTGGGCCGACGAGGTAGGTATCGGCCTTGCGACGGTCATACATATTTTTGATCCCAAGAAGGTCATCTTAGGCGGCGGTATCATGAATGACTCGATCTTTGTCGAGGTCATCAACGAGAGGCTGCCACGCCATATCATGCCTTCCTATTCGCAGGTGGAGGTAGTAGCGGCCGAGACCGGAAACCGTGCAGGCATCCTTGGTGCTGCGGCGGTGGCCATACACGGTATGAATGAATGATATATAAGAACGGACTTGTTTTTTTCGGTGGAAGGCTTGAAAGGCTTGATTTAGAGGTCGGTAACGGCATTCTGACCCGCATGGCGCCCCATATTGAGGGCGAGGGAGAGGACTGCGGCGGAAAGTATATTCTGCCCCTTATGGCCGATATCCACACACACGGCTGCCTCGGGATCGACTTTTGCGAGGCCGATAAGGCCGACATGGCGAGAATGGATGAATACTATTTGTCCACAGGAGTTGGATATCATCTGCCCACCATCATCTCGTCGCCGAAAGAGAATTATAAGGATATAGTTTCAAGGCT
>JAFOHJ010000171.1 GCA_017421885.1 Clostridia bacterium | reverse complement strand
TGGAGAATGCAAGGTCTTTTCCCATACGGGCAGAATCCTTCGCATTGAGCGTCTGCTCCGTGTCATAATCGTCACAGGAAATAAATGTTGCTCCTGCGCACTCGATTTTTTCACGCATCATATTATATGAATAGTACCAAACCTGATGCCCGCGAGAAACCAACTCTTTGACAACGCCCAAGGTGGGGTTTGTATGTCCGTGGGCAGGAATACAAAAAAAGACAATTTTACTCATGTCACTTCACTTATGTTCATTCCTCGACACTATTAAAAATCTGTTTTATAGCATCTTGTTGTTTTTCTCTTGGGAGAATTGCAATTCCTCTTTCTTTATCGCCGAGAACCAAAATCTCATCTCCCGGTTGCAGTCCAAATATTTCTCTTGCTTCTTTGGGAATAACAAACTGTCCTTTTTCACCGATTTTAACCATCCAAGCATATTTTCCGTCATGTATATTCATAATTACCCACCCCTTATTTTATATGTATGATTAGTATGAATAATCATACTACAATTTGGAGTCAATTTCAATAACTTATCGGACAAAGTTTTGAGATTAGTGAGGCTACCGAAAGTTCATTTTGGATCTAACATAGCATCATACGCTATAAAAGTACCCACCTCTTTGAAATGAGGTGGGTACTTTTTCGAGTTCGCGGATAACCTTAACTTAATAACATCACCGAGAGGCTCTGTTTTTAATTAATCAAATACATACATTCCGAAAAAGGCGATCTTTCCTTTGCCGCAGTTATATTCCAGTTTGCAGCTCTCGCACAGGCGGCTTACATGTATACAATAGGCCGACATACAGGAAAAACGTCTTTCGGGATATCGGCAGGGCTGACCTTCTCTGATGGCGCAGCTCTCGCAAAGCGAGCAGCCGCTGCATCCGATGACAAGGCCGGGAATACCTTCGCTTTTAAGGCGGTCGGCAAGGCGGAGGGCGGCATTGTTGTGAAACGACTTGGCCTCTTTGACTGCCTTTTCATCACGCCAGTCGGGGATGTCCCACACCGTCTGCATGACCAGCGCACGGCCATATTTCATAACGGCATTTTTCATTGCCTCAGGCTCGCCGCAGTCGGGCGGGCAGGAGTAGTTTGTGCCGTAATTGCCGCATATATTGGCCTCGCAGTAAGGGCGGAAAGAAAAATCAAAAGGAATGTCGTCGGCCGCTATGAGCCTGACATTTTCAAATCCCTCCGAGATTGCGCACTCGATAAGCTCGCAGTTGGTCATTTTATATCAGAGTGTTTCCAGCAGCTCGGCGGGGGTGGGGATGTCGGCAACTGCTTCGCCATATTTTACATAAGAGAGCTTGCCGTCCTTTTCGACGACCCATACGGCAGGCAGCTGCATCTCGTCGCCTTCATATGCGCCGTGAACAAAGCCGCATTCCTTGGCGGCAGCCGACTTTACCTGCAGGCGCTGGAGCAGTACGGGATCCTTGCCGCCCAGCTCGGCCTTGTCGGCAGCGCAGGGGATCTCGAACTGCTTATAGATTTTCATTTCGGGGTCGCAGACGATCTCGAAGGGGATATTTGCCTCTTTAAGCTCTTCGCGTACAATGGCAGGGTCGCTCTGCATTACGACGAGGACCTCGGTGTCCTTTGCCTGGAACTGAGGATAGAGCTGGGCCAGCATATGTACGTCATAGCGGCAGATGGTGCATCCGATATAGCGGATGACCCAAAAGACAGTCTTCTTACCGAGGACATCTTTGGAAACGGACATATTTTTCCCGTTTGCTGTAGAAAAAGCGAAATCGGGAAGCATTTCGCCGATGTGAAGTTTAGCCATTGTAAGTAGCTCCTTTCGATAGTGTAAAATCATATCATGATATAATTTTATCACGGAGATATAATGCCGTCAAGCATGGTCTTTGTTATAGAGATAGGCCATATGCCTGTCGATCTCTATAAGATCGGGAGCAAAGAGTTCTATTTTGTGGCACTTGGGGCAGTACATGGGCAGAACATCGAAGGTAGACGACAGGAAACCGTCGACCATAGGCGAGGCATCGAGGGTCTGGGTGTATCCGAAGGTGAGGGGCGCGCCGCACATCGGACAGCGCGGTCTTTTGGCCTCGGCGTCGGCAATGAACTCCTCGCGCTCGCGGCGTTTCCGGATAAGCTCTTCGATATAGTTTTCGACCTTGGTTCGGTCGGGTATCAGGCCAAGACGCATTGATTCGCGGCATATTTCGACCTCGTCGAGGCCGGAGAGATTTTCGAAGCAGGTTTTGCAGCAGGTGAAGCGGTCACCTGCGATATTTATGGAATCACGCTGGAAGAAGGAGGGTGATTCACCGCAGAAGATACATATCTTTTCGTTAGCCATGCCATAAGCTCCTTTCGTTTATTTATCTTATTATCATTTTATCATAAAACAGAAAAGAGTACAACAAAAGCTCCCCGAAGGGAGCTTTGAAGTTTTATCACATAAGTCTTTCGCCGATGCTTATAAGCTTATCAAGCATATCGCGAAGGCCGCTCGGGCGGCGAACGGGAGCAGGAGCAGTCTTTTCGGCCTTCTCAGGCTCGGGATAACCCTTGAGCTCGATGTGAGTCTCAGGAATGCCGTCGTCTTCCACCGAAGACTCGTCCTCATAGGGTTCTTCATCGAGGGCGATGTCTTCAAATCTCACGCCGCGGGATTCCCTGTCGGGATAGAGATCTCTGACCGCCGCATCCCACGATACCTGCTCGAGGAAGTCGATATCTTCATCGGCAATAGCGCCGCTGTCCTCGCGTTTCTCCGCATCGAGAATGGCCTGAGCGAGGGACGAGAGCTCGGCCGACATATCGTCGACTCTGCTCTTGAAAAGGGCCAACAGCTCCTGAGAGCCGGTGGGAAGCTCAGCCTTTTCGGTCTTTTCGATCGTTGCAGGGGCAGATGCATGAGCTTCAGCAAGCTTCTTTTCAAGCTCACTGTTCAGCTTCAGGATTCTCAGGTTGGCTGTCTTAAGGCTGTCGCGCTCGGCTTCAAGCTCGCTGATATGCTCGTCAAGGGCATCTATTTCGCCCTCTGTTTCAGAAAGTTCAAGTTCGAGGCTATTTGCTTTGGCTTCGAGCGAGACTCTGAGCTCCTCAAGCTCGGAAACTCGTTTCTCGGCATCGTTCTTTGCCTCTTCCAGCAGAGAATACTGCTGGGCCATTGCTTCGACGCTTTCGCTGAGTTCGGCTTTTTCGTTTTCGAGAGACGAACAGTTTTCCTCAAACTCTGCAGCCCTGGTCTCGAGTTCGGCGGTTTTGGCCTCAAGCTCGGCATTCTTGGCTTCGAGTTCTTCCTTCTGAGCCTTGAGTTGCTCGGAATATTTGCGGATCATCTCGCATTCGGCGAGGTTTTTGGTGCTTTCGGCCTCAGCAAGGATCTTTTCTTCGCGTACAGCTGCAGTCTCGGCTTCAGCCTGCTCGAGCTTATGCTTTATTTCAGCAAGGCTTGCCTCGGCTTCGGTATATCTGCTCTTATACTGATCGATCTGGACAAATGCGAAGCGGCGTTCGTCGGTCAGCATACCGCAGCGGGATTCAAGTTCCTCATTTTTCGATGAAAAAGCTTCGTTTTCTTCCTTAAGCTGGTTGATGATACCGTCTTTTTCATTTATCAGTTCTTCTATATATTTTACTACGTCCTTTTTATTAAAGCCCATGGGGGCGCTTCTGAAAGCTCGAGACATAAGCCACCTCTTTTGTAGAATATCTTGTCTTATACACTTATTATACCAACTGATTTGTCATTTACAAGAATAAAATGTCATGATATAATAACCAAAGTCGTCGATAGGCGAAACTTTTGAGCTGTTTCGACCTTTTTTGCGGCGTGATCATACTATAATCACGATATATGCGTCCGTAGCTCAGCTGGATAGAGTGTCAGACTCCGACTCTGAAGGCCGTGGGTTCGAATCCCATCGGGCGTACCAGAAAACGGCAGATCCCAATAGGGATCTGCCGTTTTCAGTTATATTCGCCTTACGGCGAGTTATATTGCTTCGCAAGTTTTGGCGGCGAATATAATATCGCTTAAAGCTTTAGCTTTAAATATCACATTTTGCCGCAGCAAAATATATCGCTCTGTGCACAGCACAGAATATCACTAAAGGTTGTGATTATACAATAAAAAACCGCCGGTTCTGCTTTTATACAGAATCGGCGGTTTGCATCATATCTAAGAAAATAACAGGTAATACGATTGATTATTCTGCCTGCTTACCGAACATAGCTTCCTGATACTTTTCATACCAGAAATCGTTAAGTTCGCCATGGATGCGGATGCTGGTCTTATCGTTATAATCGCACTGCAGGCCGGGGAAGTCGCTGCACAGCTTCTTTGCTGTGTTATACATTACGATGTCAAACAGCTGGCTGCCGGTGAGCTGAAGTACATACTCAACTTTGTTCATATGCATGGTATTTTCCTCTTTTCATTATCATATTTAGTTAGATACATAACTACTCGCATTTTACATCAACATTTTTGGATAATCAATATGTCAAAATGAAAAATTGAAATTTTCTATACAATATCTGTGTTATTAAAACAACGTTATAAAATAACTTCGGGCCGTTGCCAATTCGGAAACCCCATATTAAAATGCATTGAAAACAATATAAAACCGCCGTATAATAACAAATAAAAAAGAAAGTATGTTAACATTATAACAATCTGATCTTTACTCCGTCAAATATAAAAAACTGTTAGGGTCATAATTTAAACTTATGACAAGCAACAAAAAACACCGCGCTGCTCATTTCGCAACACGGTGTTAAGTTTGGTAATATTCATCCTCAAGCCATTTGGAGGGATTCCCTTCAATATAGTTCCAACAATGCAAATAATGAGATTCATT
>JAFOHJ010000170.1 GCA_017421885.1 Clostridia bacterium | reverse complement strand
TCTTGCAGGGCCGCCGCAGCAGGGGCATGTTGTCTGGATCCAGTCTTCGCACTTTGCGAGGGGCGACTCGCCGTTGTCGGTGGGCTCATAGCTGTCGACCTCGGGCAGTCTCAGGGGCAGCTCTTCCTCGGGAATAGCGACCCAGCCGCACTTATCGCAGTGGACCAGGGGGATAGGCTCGCCCCAGTATCTCTGACGGGAGAAGACCCAGTCACGCAGCTTGAAGTTGACCTTTGCCTCGCCCTTGCCTTCCTTAGTCAGCCACTCTACGATGGCGACCTTTGCCTCTTCAACGGTCATGCCGTCGAGGAAGCCGGAGTTGACCATAACGCCGGTCTCGCAGTCGGTGAAGGCTTCCTTCTCGACATCGCCGCCCTTTACGACCTCGGTGATCTGGCAGCCGAACTTCTTGGCGAACTCCCAGTCGCGTGTGTCGTGAGCGGGAACAGCCATGATGGCGCCTGTGCCGTAGCCCATGAGGACATAGTCGGAAACGAAGATGGGGATCTCCTTGCCGGTCACGGGGTTGATGCCCCTTACGCCGTCAAGGCATACGCCGGTCTTGTCCTTTGCCATCTCGGTACGCTCGAAGTCAGACTTTCTGGCTGCGGCCTCGCGATAGACAACGACATCGGCATAGTTATTGAGCGACTCCTTCCACTTCTCGATGAAGGGATGCTCGGGCGACATGACCATGTATGTAGCGCCGAACAGGGTGTCGGGTCTTGTTGTATAGATCTTGAGCAGATCGCCCTCTGTTGTGGCGAACTCTACCTCTGCGCCGGTCGAACGGCCGATCCAGTTCTTCTGCTGTGTCTTTACGCGGTCAACATAATCGACCAGATCCAGATCGTCGATAAGGCGCTGAGCATACTTTGTGATGGCAAGCATCCACTGGCTCTTTTCCTTGCGGACGACCTCGCTGCCGCAGCGCTCGCAGACGCCGTTGACAACTTCTTCGTTGGCCAGAACACACTTGCAGGATGTGCACCAGTTAACGGGCATTGTGGTCTTGTATGCAAGGCCCTTCTTGAAGAGCTGCTGGAAGATCCACTGTGTCCACTTGAAATAGCCGGGGTCGGTGGTGTTGACCTCGCGGTCCCAGTCAAAGGACAGGCCTATCATCTTGAGCTGCGACTTGAAACGTGCAACGTTGCGCTCGGTGACGATCTCGGGATGGATGTGGTTCTTGATGGCAAAATTCTCGGTGGGCAGGCCGAATGCGTCCCAACCCATAGGATAAAGGACATTATAGCCTTCCATGCGGCGCTTTCTTGCAACGATATCAAGAGCCGTGTAGGAACGGGGATGGCCTACATGCAGGCCGGCGCCCGAAGGATAGGGAAACTCTACGAGCGCATAGTACTTGGGCATCGTGAAGTCATCCAGTGTCTTAAAGGACTTTTCATCGTCCCATCTCTGCTGCCACTTGGCTTCAATGCCTTTATAATCGTATTTCATGGCAAATACACTTCTTCCTTTAAAATATTTAAAACAATAATTGCTTACTCTGTGATAAGTCCGCTGATATCAACGGGAGTCGAGTCGCCCCACATTCTCTCGAGGTCATACAGCTCGCGGGAATCTTCCATAAATACATGGACTACGACTGTTGTGTAGTCGAGGAGGATCCAGTTGGAGGTCATGCCCTCGATGTGGTGAGGATAAACCTCACACTTTGTCTTGAGCTGATATTCGATCTCGTCGCTGAGGGCGCGGATGTGTGTTGTCGATGTACCGGTCATCATGACCATATAATCGGCAAGTGTGGTCTGCTCGGTAACGTGCAGGGCCACGATATTCCTGGCCTTGCGGCTGTCGGCGATCTTGATGATCTCTTCCAGCAGCGCCTTGGGCTCAAGGATGTTTGCGTTTGTTTCGTTCATATTATTCTCCTGTATATTGATGAGTCGCTTTATGGCCTCTGCGGCCTTCATGCTTTGTTCGTTGGGTTCTTTTCCCCTGCTTCTGACATTTTCCACCGTGCTTATAAGGCTCATATAAACAGCCCTGTCGAGGTCCCGGAAGGCCATTCGCCTGATATCTTCCACTCCGGGGTAATCTCTCCCCTTCTCTATCGCATCGGAAAGGAAAACTATCTTGTCGAGAAGGGTCATATCCTCTGCGCCCAGAGTATGCCGTGCGATCGCGTTCACTACATCCGTGGGCATGCCGAAAATATCGCCTGCAAGGGCCGCCGCGGTGTCGGCATGGATAAGTGTTCCGAACTCATAGGGCCGGTATCCATTGATTATGCCATACTTTTGGCATAAAAGCAATTGTTCTTCTTCAGATAACTTTTTTGTTATGTCGTGAAGGAGGGCGGCACACATGGTTTTATAGCTGTCGCAGCCCCATTTTTCGGCCAGCGCCAGTGCCATCTCGCAGCATCCCTGTGTGTGGATATACCGGCTCTCCTTAAGATAAGGCCTGACTGCCTCGCTCAGGCTCTCATGATCCCACTGCATAACGCTTACTTGAGACCATAGAGGCCGTTGCGCCTGATATAACGGCGGATCTCCGAAGGAACAAGGCGGTCGTTGCCGCCCTCGCGGAACATTGTCGAGCTTCCTTCAACGACTCGGTTATATACAATGTCGATCTCGGCGCCGATGCTCTTCTTAAGCTCCTTCGCCTTCTGCTCGATGAACAGACGATCGTCATTGTCACGCGCGACCGCCGCAAGGCGGCAGCATGAGCAGATGACATCGGGCTTGTACCAGCGGTCGAAAGAGCCGATCATGTCGGTGCCGATCACCAGCCAGAGTGTGCTGTCGGGATAGATCGACTTGAGATATGTCACAGTGTCCACCGTATAGCTTGCGCCGGTGCGCTTTATCTCGATGTCGCTTGCCTCAGCCATGGGCACCATCGATGCGGCGATCTGAGTCATCTCAAAGCGCTGCGCCGGGCTGGCCGAGCCCTCGGGCAGCTTTTTGTGAGGAGGGATATTGGTAGGGATCATAATAAGCTTTCCCAATTCCAGCTTCTCTACACATTCGCGTGCTGCCGAAATATGGCCGATGTGGGGAGGGTTAAAGGTTCCTCCGAAAATACCTATCCTGCCGCGGCTCATGCCTTTGGGAGGATGATCTTGGGCTCCTTGGTGCTGGGCTTATAGATGACCAGCTTTGTGCCGATGCACTGGATGGGCTCGGCGCCGGTAGCCTCACAGATGATGTCGGAAGCCTCTCTTGCTGTCAGCATCGAAGATTCGAGCACCTTGATCTTGATAAGCTCTCTTACTTCGAGAACATCGTTGAGCTGGCCGATCAGATTATCGTTAACGCCGCCCTTGCCTACCTGGAAAATAGCGTCAAGGTCGTTTGCCTTGGAGCGCAGAAACGCGCGCTGCTTGCTTGTAATCATTTATTATTCCTCATTCCTTTTATTTCTAAGCTCCTCACAGAAGCGCACCATCGCGCGGGCTCTGTGGGATATTTCATTCTTTCTTTCTGCCGGCATTTCGGCAAATGTGCAGCCCTCGGAGGGCACATAGAACACGGGGTCGTATCCAAAACCGCCATCGCCCTTGAGTTCGTGCAGTATCTCGCCCTCGCACTCGCCGCGCACGACTATCGAGCTGCCGTCGGGGAAAGCGCAGGCAACGGCCGAGACGAATCTCGCCGTTCTGTCCTCAATGCTCTCCATATTCTTAAGCAGGAACATGGTTCGGTCGAGGTCAGAGCCTTCGCAGTATCTTGCCGAGAAAACGCCGGGGGCGCCGCCCAGGGCATCGACCGAGAGGCCCGAGTCGTCGGCAATACAGGGTCTGCCACTGGCCATCATGGCCGCTTTTGCCTTTATAAGGGCATTTTCTTCAAAGGTCAGGCCGTTTTCCTCGGGATCGCTCGAAACTCCGGCCTCGCTCATCGAGATGACTGTGCATCCCTCAAGCGCGAGGATATCGCCCATCTCTTTGAGCTTCTTTTTATTGTTGCTTGCCAGTATGAACTGCATATTTTACCTCACGATATCGCCGATGGCTTCCTTCTGAAGGGCGATCAGCTGGTCGATGCTGTTCTTTGCCAGCTCATACATGCTGTCGAGCTCCTTTTTGGAGAAGGGACGCTCTTCGCCGGTTCCCTGAAGCTCGATGATGTTGCCGCTTCCGTCCATGATGAAGTTGAAGTCGACCTCTCCGCCGCTGTCTTCGACATAGCAAAGGTCGCTCATGGCCTCGCCGCCTACGATGCCGACGCTTACTGCGGCAACATGGGAACGGAGGGGTATCTTCTTATAAACGCCCTGATCCATAAGGCCCTTGAGAGCCAGCGCCAGCGCGCAGAAGCCGCCTGTGATGGACGCGCATCTTGTGCCGCCGTCGGCCTGGATAACATCACAATCGATGGTGATGGTCCTCTCGCCCAGATTGTCGAGATCGGCCACCGAACGGAGTGCTCGGCCGATAAGACGCTGGATCTCGGCCGACCGGCCGTTGAGCTTGAGCTTCTGGATGTCACGGGGAGTTCTTGTCTGTGTTGCACGGGGAAGCATATTATATTCGGCTGTGATCCAGCCTCTGCCCGTATCCTTGAGGAAGGGAGGAACACGGTCCTCTACCGTTGCATTGCAGATGACCTTTGTGTTGCCGCACTCGATAAGCACCGAGCCTTCGGGATACTTGATATAGCCTGTAGTTATCTTAACAGGCCTCAGTTCTTCGTTTTTTCTGCCGTCGTATCTCATAATGCCTCTCCTTTATTCAAAGAATGCCTGGACAAATCCTTCGGGTTCGAACACCAGCAGGTCGTCGGCCGTCTCGCCAACACCGATGAACTTGACGGGAACGCCGATCTTGTTGGAGATATTGATTACGATGCCGCCCTTTGCGGTGCCATCCAGCTTTGTGAGGATCATGCCGCTGAGTGTGCAGGCCTCATTGAAGCTCTCGGCCTGAAGAACGCCGTTCTGGCCTGTTGTGGCATCGATGACCAGCAGAGTCTCCTTGGACGCGCCGGGCAGCTCGCGGTCGATGACGCGGTTCATCTTGGCCAGCTCGTTCATAAGGTTCTTCTTATTATGAAGTCTGCCCGCTGTGTCGCAGATGACTACATCGCAGCCGCGTGCCTTTGCGGCCGAGATAGCATCGAAAATAACAGCAGAGGGGTCGGCGCCCTCGGCATGGCGGACGATGTCGGCTCCGCAGCGGTCTGCCCAAATGGAAAGCTGGTCGGCTGCGGCGGCACGGAAGGTGTCGGCTGCGGCAAAGAGGACCTTCTTGCCCTCACCTGTCAGCTTCTGGCCCAGCTTGCCGATGCTTGTGGTCTTGCCGACGCCGTTTACGCCGACAACAAGGATGACCGAGGGCTTTGTCTCGAGAACAAGGCCTTCGTTCTTCTTCATCTTTTCACAGAGGATATCGCAGAGTTCCTTCTTGATGTCCTCCTGGCTCTCAAGCTTTTTGAGCTTTGCACGGTCGCGCAGCTCGTCAACTGTCTCCATAGCGAGATTTGCGCCGATATCGGCAAGGATAAGGCTGTCTTCCAGCTCGGATAGCATCTCCTCGTCGACGGTTCTGAAGGTGGCAAGAACAGCATTCACGTTGTTCTGTGCAGCTTCCTTGGTCTTTCTCAGACCTTCTCTGACCTTGTCAAAAAAGCCCATTTCTGTTTCATCCTTTCAAATCAGCTTAATTTGATATTGAGCTTGCTCTCGACCTCTCTTATATCGAGCTTGAGCAGCTTTGTTACGCCCTGTTCCTGCATGGTGGCTCCGTAGAGGATGTCGCTGCCCTCCATGGTGCCGCGCCTGTGAGTGATGACGATGAACTGTGTGGAACCGCAGAGCTTGTTCATATACTCCGAGAACCTGCTGACATTCATCTCGTCAAGAGCCGCATCGATCTCGTCCAGCACGCAGAAGGGGGTGGGACTTACCTTTATAATGGCAAAATACAGCGCTATGGCAACAAAGGCCTTTTCGCCGCCCGAAAGCAGCGATATGACGCGCTGACCCTTGCCTGGCAGCTCGACACTGATATTGATTCCGCACTCAAGGACATTCTTTTCGTCCTCCAGCTCGAGGCTTGCCCTTCCTCCGCCGAAAATATCGGTAAAGGTCTGCGAAAAGGCCCTGTCGATCTGCTTGAACTTCTGAACAAAGGCCTCCTGCATGCTGCCGGTCAACTGCCTGATGACCTGAGTGAGGTCGGCCTTGGCCTTTTCAAGGTCGTCGCGCTGAATGCTGAGGAATTCGTATCTCGAACTTACCTCGTCATATTCGGCAACAGCATCGAGATTTACACTGCCCAGCGAACGTATTTGAGCCCTGAGCTCCGATATCCTCTTTGCCGCGTATTTCTGATCCACCGTACGTCGGCAGAGTTCCTTAGCAGTGGTGCGTGTCAGCTCGTAGGATTCCCACAGCTTGTCGAGAAGTCCCTTCTCTTCGGCAATGAGCTGGTCGCGCTTGTGTTCAAGGCTGCTTCTCAGCCTCTCCTGATTAACTATATCGTTATTCTTGTTCTGTATGTCTTTTTCTATCTTTGTTCGTTTGCCTTCAAGCTCCAGCCTCTCGCCGGTCAGCTTTTCGATGTGCCCCTCAGCCTTAAGCCTGAGGGCCTCATTCTCGGCGATAAGCTTCTTCTGCGCTTCGATGGCTGCCGTCAGCTCGGTTATGCTCTTTTCCGAGGCTCCAAGCTGGTCTTCCTTGTCCTGCAGCTCCTGCGCCGCTCCTCTGAGAAGCTCGGAGATCATTGCCGCCGAATCCTCGGCCGCCCTTATCTCGCCTGCAAGGGTGCTGTTCTCCAGTCTGATCCTGCTGAGCTCTTCGGTCAGCCTGCCGGCTGCCGCCACATCGGTCTCGGCATCCTTGAGCAGCTGATCCAGCTGAGTCCGAAGCTCGATCCTCTTATCTGCAAACGCCTTTGCCTCTTCTTCAAGGCCTGCAAGCTTATTTTTAAGCTCTGTTCGCCTTGCAGCGCACTTTTCGGTCTCGCTGTCATAGTCGGCCATTAGCCTTTCGGTGGCCTCGACTGCAGCCTGACACCTGCTGTATTCGGCATTTTCTTCGGCCAGCTTTTCATCTACCAGCCTTAGCTCGCCCTCGGCTGCCTTACGGCGCGATGCCAACTCGGTCAGCTCGCGCTGAGCCTTTTCCATTGCCGTACGCGCCGCAGAAAGTTCGGTCTTTGCTTTGCCGAGACTTTCTTCAAGCCTGTCGATCTCATTGGATCTCGAGAGGACACCTGTGCTCTTCACGGTGCTGCCGCCGGTAAGGGCGCCGCCCGCGCTGATGAGCTGACCGTCCAGTGTAACGATCCTGAAGGCATATTTATGCTTTCGGCCCATCTCGATGGCTCTGTCGATGTTGTCGACTATGGCCGTTGTACCAAGAAGGCTGGAAATGATATCGCTGTAATGTTTATCACTTGACACCAGGTCATTTGCATAACCACAGAATCCGCGCTCGCCTTCAAGGGCGCTGCGGCTCTTCCAGCGGGGTTTTATAGATGTTACGGGCAGGAATGTTGCCCTGCCGAAATTATTTGATTTAAGATATCCGATGGCGGCCTTGGCGCAGTTTTCGTCATCGGTGACGATGTTCTGCATGGCATTTCCAAGAGCAGTCTCGATAGCTACCGAATATTTATCATCGGTTTTGATAAGAGTAGACAGAGGGCCGTGGATGCCTTTGAGCCCACTTCCCGCCTGAGCTATCTTTTTTACCGCGAAGGAGAAACCGTCAAGGTCGCGCTCCATAGCCTTAAGCATATCAAGGCGGTCGGCTCCGGCATTGTATTCACGCTCCAGCCTGTCAAAAGCCGTGCGTGTCTTCTCCGCCTTGTCTTCCCTGACCTTGGCCATCATGTCATAGCCGCCGAGGGTGTTGATGGCGCTCTCACGCTGAGTTCTTATCTCTTCGAGCCTGTCATAGCTCTCTTCAAGGGCTTCCTGATGGCGGGCAAGCCTGTCCTGCGCCTCCTTGCGCTGCCAGAAGATCGACTCGCCACGGCCGGCGGTTTCCTCGACAGCGGCATTGACCGACATTATCTCGGCCAGCTTGCCGTGTTCCTCTTC
>JAFOHJ010000169.1 GCA_017421885.1 Clostridia bacterium | reverse complement strand
GGGAAGGCTTGCGGGCAATTTGTAAATCGTCCCTGCTCGGCTCACACACAAATGCTCAAACACATTTGACAAAATTGATTTATCATAGTATCCTAATAATAGGATATAAAATAAGAAAGGATGAGTGTTTTTGAGAGTATTTGAACTTATCGGCCCCATCATGTTCGGGCCTTCGTCATCCCACACGGCAGGTGCATGCCGACTTTCCCGCGCCATGTGGCAGATCGCGGGCGGCAAGATAAACAAGGCCGAGCTCGACCTTCACGGTTCATTCCGCGCCCATGAGGGCGGAAGCGTAAACAAGGCTCTAGTTGCCGGTCTGCTGGGCTTTGACACCGATGACGACCGCATCAACAATAGCCATGCACTTATGGAGCAGTCGGGCATGGACTTCTACTACGGCAACGTAAACATCGAAGGTGCCCATAACAACACCGTCAGATACCGCATCTGGGCCGACGGCATCGAGTTCACCGCCACCGGCGCATCGGTGGGCGGCGGCATGATCGACGTCACTGAGATTAACGGCGCAAAGATGTCGCTGACCGGCGACTACAACTGCCTTATGGTATTCTGCGGCTGTGCCGAAAAGACCGCACAGGCTGTGGATAAGCTCTTCGGCGAGGGCAACGACGAATATACCATCGAGACCGCCGTAAGCGAAGACAAAAATACACAGATCGTCCTTTTCAAGACCTCCCACCCCGTCACCGACGACATGGTAAAGAGGGCAGGAGAGCTTGAGGGCACGGTTTATGCCGCACGACACCTGAGATTTGACTAAGGGAAAGGAGAACGCCAAATGCCCGTATATCACAAGATATCCGATGCCGTAAGGCCCGCTGAAGAGCGCGGCCTGTCCCTCGGCAAGTCGGTCCTCATAGATGAATGTGCCGAGTCGCGCCTCGACGAAGAGGTCGTATTCGCCAAGATGAAAAAGCAGCTGGAGGTCATGCGTCAGGCTACCATTGATGCCTCTCAGCCCGAGGTAGAAGGCCCCCTCTATTTCAGGGATGCATGGAAGATGAAGGATGCCATCGAGAAGGGCACCATTCCCAACGACTTCACCGCCCGCGCCGTTCAGAAGGCTATTGCCGTAAACGGCTGGAACAGCCTCAGCGGCAAAGTTGTTGCCACCCCCACCGGCGGCTCCTGCGGCATCTTGCCGGGAGTTCTGCTGGCCGCTCAGGAAGAGTGGGGCTACACCGACGATCAGCTGACCTATGCCATGTTTGCCGGCGCAGGCATGGGCATTCCCATCGCATACAACGGCACCCTTTCGGGTTCGGTAGGCGGATGTCAGGCCGAGTGCGGAAGTGCCGCAGCCATGACCGCTGCTGCCCTCGTCGACCTCAGGGGAGGCACTCCCAAGCAGTGTGCCGATGCCTTTGCCATCGCCTGCAAGGCCAGCATGGGCCTTATCTGCGACCCCATCGGTACAGTCTCCTGCCCCTGCGTCAAGCGCAACGGTATGTTCGCAGCAGTCGCCATCTCGGCGGCATATATGGCTCTGTCGGGAGTTGAGTCGATCATCCCGCCCGACGAGATGCTGATGAGCTTCTGCAGCGTCAGCCTTGATGTTGCAAAGAAGTTCAACAAGCTTGAGTATAAGGTAGGCATCCAGTGCACCCCCTTTGCCTGCGGCCTCGACCCCAAAAAGTTCAAGCATTGATACAGAAAACCGCCCTTCGGGGCGGTTTTTTGAGGTGATAGGTAAGAGGGAACAGGTAAGAGGTGTGGGCGTGCAATGCACGCCCCTACAGGGTGGTTTTCCGTCAGACAGTTGTAGGGGCGAGCAGTGCTCGCCCGCATCACCTTTCCACATCAAGGGCAAGGCGTTTGCTCAAATGCCTCATATATGATACAATATATCCGGAAAATATCCAAACACCCCGGAAAGAGG